>SHVY01000040.1 GCA_009694045.1 Alphaproteobacteria bacterium
TCCGCACCAAATGGCGGAACCTGCCCGTAAAGTTCCACGCCCTTCATCCCACCGCCCTCTGCACGCCATGCAAAGAGCTATCCGCCGAGGCATTTTGCTCCGGCGCAACCAGACAATCCGCCCGCTTCACTGAGGGATTTTCTCTCCGGGGCTTACACACCCACCCGACGCTCTGTATCGATCCCTCATCGCCGCCAACGCACGCAACCTGCTTACCTTTGACACGCGGACGCAGGATCGCACCGACCGCGGGGTCGGCGATAATGTCGGCTGGCTCGATTTCACCCATGCCCTGACATTCGGCCACGCCTTGCGCGAACAGGCCGGAAAATTCTCGGAGTTGTGGCCCGACGGGTTGCTGCAACTCGCCTGCTTCAACGGGCGCAACGCCGGGTTCGTCGACCCCGAGGTCGATGCGGAGTCGTGGAGCCCGAACAACCCCAAAGACTTCTGGCGTGACGCCATGGAACGCGTGTATGACCATGGCCGTCGCGCTACATCTTCTCGGCTCACCTTCTGAAGACCGCCCTGGCGGTCCGGAACGAAGTCGGTCGGGGTTGCGACGACGATCTTCTGATCGCCGCGCTCGATCGCTTCCTCCACGGGCGAATCAAGGAAAAGCACGTCCGCCGGACTGCCCGGCAGGCGCTGTCCCTCGTGGCCCGCGAAGGCTGAGATCGCGCTTCCGAAACCTACTGGCACGGCAATTGCTGCTGCCTCCCCGCGCGGGTTCGCGCGCGGGGGTGGTTGTGCCATTTCCGCTCAGTTTCTTGGAGGGAGACCTGTGATGACCGTCACTACACTCGCGGCCCAAGAGGATCCGTCCATGCTCGATTCGATCCCGTACGCGACGTGGTTGTTCGGCTCCGGCACCATCACCGGCATCGTCGCCGGTATCCTGACTCTGTGGACCTGGGGTCTCCTACCCGGTTGACGTAGCCTTGGGGCTTGCGCAATGACTCCCGGCGCTGCGAGACTCGGGCATGAAGCTTTATGGTCTGCGCGGTTTCACCCATGGGGGCCAGAAGACCTTGACCGTGATGAGTCCGGACGGCGCCAAGGCGGCGCTGAAGGCGATCAGAGCCGATGACGGCGTCATCACCGAGGCCGAGCCCGGCCGTCTGACAATCTATTTCGAGCGGCTCGCCGGCACCATCGACCGGTTGATTTCCCTCAACAACATCGAGGTCCTCGACAAGCCCGGCTGGGACGCGAAGAAGGCGGAGATCGGCGACAGTACGGGGCGGTAGCCCGCCTCGACGCGGGCGATCAAAGCGCGAAATCCAGCACGCTACGGGCCACGAGTCTTCCGGACTCCGCGGACGTCACGCCGCATTCCACGTAGGCGCTCGCCTTGCCGAGGCGCAGCGCCTCGGCCTCGATCACGAAAGCCTCGTCGGCCGCCGGGCGCAGGAAGTGCGTGTCCTGATAGACGGTGCCCATGGCGGAGCGCGCCACGGTAAACATCGCCAGCGACGCCGCGGCATCGATCGCGGCCATGATGGCCTGGATGATCGTGAAGAGGCCGCCGGGAGGCGTGATCATCGTGCGTCCCTCTTGGTGAGTTTCTTCCTCTAAGCGGTCGTTACTTCCCGCAGACCCAGCTCCGTCATCATCTGCTCGCGCATCAGGAACTTTTGGATCTTGCCGGTGACGGTCATGGGGAAGGTGTCGACGAACTTGACGTAGCGCGGGATCTTGTAGTGGGCGATCTGGCCCTTGCAGAAATCGCGGATTTCCTCGGGCGTGGCCGACTGGCCGGCCTTCAGGCGGACCCAGGCGCAGATTTCCTCGCCATACTTGGGATCGGGGACGCCGATCACCTGAACGTCCTGCACCTTCGGGTGTTTGTAGAGGTACTCCTCGACCTCGCGCGGGTAGACGTTCTCGCCGCCGCGGATGACCATGTCCTTGATGCGGCCGACGATGTTGCAGTAGCCGGCGGCGTCCAGCGTCGCGAGGTCGCCGGTGTGCATCCAGCCGGCGCGGTCGATCGCCTCCTGGGTGCGCGCCAGATCGTCCCAGTAGCCTTGCATCACCGAGTAGCCACGGGTGCAGAGCTCGCCGGGTGTACCCGGCGGCACGATCCGGCCCGCGGCGTCGATCACCTTGACCTCGACGTGGGGGTGGACGCGTCCGACCGTGCCGACCCGCCGGTCGAGCGGATCGGCGGCCGAGGTCTGGAAGCTGACCGGGCTCGTCTCGGTCATGCCGTAGGCGATGGTGACCTCGGCCATGTGCATGTCGGCGACCACGCGCTTCATCACCTCGATGGGACAGGGCGAGCCGGCCATGATGCCGGTGCGGAGCGAGCCGAGATCGAAGCCGCGGAACTCGGGGTGCTCGAGCATGGCGATGAACATGGTAGGCACGCCGTACAGGGCGGTGCAGAGTTCCGCCTGGACGGTTCGCAGCACCGCGAACGGATCGAACCCCTCGCCGGGGAAGACCATGGCCGCGCCGTGGGTCACGCAGGCGAGATTGCCCAGCACCATGCCGAAACAGTGGTAGAGCGGCACGGGGATGCAGACCCGGTCGTGCTCGGTGAAGGCCTCCGCCTCGCCGACGAAGAAGCCGTTGTTGAGGATGTTGTGGTGGGTGAGGGTCGCGCCCTTCGGCGCGCCGGTGGTACCGCTGGTGAACTGGATGTTGATAGGATCGTCGAACTGCAGCCGAGCCGCGAGATCGGCGATCCGGCCGACATGGTTCGCACCCGACGTCGCCAGATCGCGGAAGGCGACCATCCCCGCCGGTACGTCGTCGCCGATGACGATGGTCCAGCGCAGCGCGGGCAGGCGCGCGGCACCGAGCTCGCCGAGCATCCCCAGGTAGTCGTTGGATTTGAACCGCCGGGCGGTGATCAGCGCCTTGCAGCCCACCCGATTGAGGGCATAGTCGAGCTCGGTCACCCGATACGCCGGGTTGATGTTGACCAGCACGAGCCCGGCCTTGGCGGTGGCAAACTGGGTGACGGCCCATTCGGCGCAATTGGGCGACCAGATGCCGACGCGGTCGCCTGGCTCAAGGCCGAGGGCCAGCAAACCGGCCGCGACGGCATCGGCCTCCCGCCGCAGGTCCGCGTAGGCGAGGCGCACGCCCTGATGGGGCACGACCAGGGCCTCGCGGTTCGGGAATCGATCGGCGATGCGGTCGAGATGGACGCCGATGGTGTCGCCGATCAGACCCTTCTCGGACGCACCGTGGACGTAGCTTCGTTCGAGCGCTTCCATGTGCGTCTCTCACACCCCATTGCGCGGGATCGCGACGTTCCAGCTTCGCGCGAACACCCGGTCGGAGCCTTCGAACGCGTCGAGGTCGGCGCGAAAGCGGAAGGCATCGCGATCGGCCGTGAGCTCGGTCCTCGATTCGATGCGTACGGACCATGCGCCACGGCTGTAGCCGACCCGCCGGCGCGTCTCGGTGCGGGCGGAGAGCGGATCGCCCTCGCGGATGGTGTGAACGTCCTCGCCCCAGCCTTCGTGGGCGAGGTCGATGTCGTCGAGCCGGATCATGCCGCGATCGCGGGCGCTGACGATACGGGCGGCGCCGCTCGCCACATCGCGCTCGATCACCCGGCGGCCGCGCCACGGGGTTCGCAACACCGTATGGAGGGGAGGACGAGCACACGCGGGAGGTTCGAAGGGCGATAGTTTCGCGTCCTCGGGTTTCGGCCGGCGCCAGGGCAACGACAGCGTCGATGTCGCCGGGTGAATCTGAAGCGTCACCGCTTCAGGCGCGGGCCACGCCACAGGCCAGTACGATGTCGAGACGGCGAGCCTGATGCAATGGCCGGCGGGGAAGCCGTACGCGACATCGCGGAGGACCAGGCGGACACGGGTGCGCTCGCCCGGCCGCATGGGTCGCGGCAGCGCATGCCCATCGCGGTGCGTGAGGTTGAGGATGCCGTAGGTCACCCGCACCGAGGTTCCGTCGGGGAACAGGTCGCACAACCGTGCCGTGAGAACCGCGTTCGGCCGATCGACGACCAGGTCAAACTCGACCACCGGCGCGCCGAGAATCTCGGTGGGGGCGTCGAGAGTCGCGCCGTCGAAGCAGAGGGAGCCCCCGTCGTCGGTGCGCTGGTCGATCGGCATGTCGGGTCCGAGGCCGTAGGGGCACCAGTCGCTGGAAGCCATGCCGATCGTCTGCGGCGACATTAGGCCGAGGACCCCCGCTCCAGCATCACCGAGGGGGACGGTACGGAAGCCATCGCCCTGCCCGCTCCACGTCGTCTCGGCGACCCAGCGGCCACGGCGTTCACCCGGCTCGGCCTTGGGCGGCTCGCTGGCCTGCATCCAGGCGCGGATCGGCGGCTCCGCCATGATCCCGGTGTCGCGGCCCTTCAGCCAGTGGTCCCACCAGCGCAAACACTCCTGAAGGAATCCGATCAATGGGCCGGGCCCACTCTCGTAGGGGTAGCAGTGGCCCCAGGGTCCGATCAGCGCCTTCTTCGGGCAGGTGAGACCGCGCATCAGACGCGGGATCGCGCTGCTGTAGCCGTCGGCCCAGCCACCGACCGCGTAAACCGCGCACTGGATCGCGGCGTAGTCCTCGCAGACCGAGCCCTGTTTCCAGTAGGCGTCCCGGGTTTGATGCTCGAGCCAGGCCAGCGCCGGCGGTCGCGCGGCCTCCAGCCGCTCCAGCCACATCGCCCGCCAGCGGTCGCCGAGGAGGGCCGGATCGGGCGGCGTCGGGAGATAGCCGAGGAACGTCGCGCCCCAGCCCATGGTGTCCATGAGCACGGCGCCGCCCATGTAATGCATGTCGTCGGCATAGCGGTCGTCGGTCGAGCAGACGGTGATGATGGCCTTGAGCCCCGGCGGCCGGCGCGCGGCAACCTGGAGGGAATTGAAACCACCCCAGGAGATGCCCATCATGCCGATGGCGCCGTCGCACCAGGGCTGGGCGGCGATCCAGGCGAGGGCCGCCACGGCGTCGTCCTGCTCCCCCGGCAGGTACTCGTCGCGCAGCACCCCCTCGGAATCGCCCGAACCCCGGATGTCGAGCCGCACGCAGGCATAGCCATGGCCGGCGACGTAGCGGTGGATCCGGCCGTCCTCCAAGGCCTGGCGGTCGCGCTTGCGGTAGGGGATGTATTCCAGGATCGTGGGAACAGGCGACCGCTCGGCGCCCTCGGGCAGCCAGATCTTCGCGGCCAACCGGCAGCCGTCCGGCATGGGGATCCAGGCGTTCTCGATCTCGCAGACCCGATGGGGGAACATATCGACGACGTGAGGCATGGGCGGAGACCCGATGGCGAACCTGCAAACGGTATACTACAGATAGGGTCGCGATCGCAGACGGGGGCAGCCATGCAGTTCGAGTTCAGCCGCGATGACCGCGATGTCGTCGCGCGCGCTAAGGAACTGACCGAGAAACACCTCTACCCCTACGAAGAGGAGCTGGATGCCAACGACGCGCTGCCGGCTTCAAAGGAGGACGCGATCCGGGCGGGGGTGATCGCGTACCGATTGAACGCGGTCAACCACGCGGTCGAGGTCGGCGGCCAGGGCTACTCGATGGCGCAGCAGGCGATCGTCAGCGAGGAGACCGGAAAGGCGACGGGCGCGCTGTGGGGCCGGGTTTGGGTACCGCCTCTGTGCCTGCGCGCGGGGACCCTGCAGCAGATCGAGACCTATCTGAAGCCGGCGTGCGAAGGGAAACTTTCGACCGCCTTCAACATCACCGAGCCGGAGGCCGGGTCGGACGCCGGCGGGGTGCGATCCAAGGCCGTGTTCGATGGCAACCAGTACGTCATCAACGGCGAGAAGTGCTTCGCCAGCGGCGCGGAGCATGCCGACGTCGTGCTGTTGCACGTCAATGTCGACGGCGACCCCAAGAAGCCGACAATCTTCCTGGTCGACCCCAAGTCCGAAGGGTTCATCATCCGGCGGCTGCCCCGCTTCATGCAGCGCTCCGGCCACGGCCATCCCGAGGTCGACCTCAAGAACCTCAAGGTGCCGGCGACCGCCATCCTCGGCGGGGTCGGGCAAGGGTTCGAGCTGACCAAGGACTGGTTTGTCGAGGCGCGGGTCGCCATCGCCGCCCGCAGCATGGGGATGGCGGTACGCGCGCTTGAACTCGCCAACGCCCACGCATCCAAGCGCAAGCAGTTCGGCCGGCCGATCCGCGATTTCCAGGCCGTCGAGTTCATGATCGCCGAGATGGCGACCGACATCATGGCCGGGAAGAGCATGCTCTACAGGGTGGCCGCCGAGATAGACGCCGGGCTCGACCGGCGGGTCGCCCACGGCAAGGTGAGTGCCATCAAGCTGTTCTGTTCGGAAGCCGCGTGGCGCGTGGTGGATAAGGCGCTACAGATCTTCGGTGGCCGTGGGGCGATGTGCGAGAACCCGGTTGAGCGCCTCTACCGCGACGTGCGGCTGGAACGGATCTGGGAGGGCACGTCCGAGATCCAGAAGGTCATCATCGGCGGTCAGATCCGCAAACGCGGCCTCGGGCTCTACACCGGCTAGGCCCCAGGTGCGCGACCCGGGACCCGACGCCCGCCCCCTTCGGCGGGCCAATCTCAAGCGCCTGCTGACCGCCCGCAGGATTGCCTTCGTCGGCGGCGCCATGGTGGAAGGCGCCATCCGTTACTGCGCCGACCTCGGCTTCCGGGGCGAGGTCTGGGCGGTCAATCCGAGGCGGGCGACGCTTGGCGGCGTGGCCTGCTATCCGTCGCTCGACGCCCTGCCCGGCCTGCCCGATGCCGCCTTCGTCGCCACGGCGCCGGATACGGCGGTCGGAATCGTCGCCGACCTGGCGGTACGCGGCGTGCCGGCGGCCGTATGCTACGCGGCTGGTTTCGCCGAGGTGGGTGACGGATCGCGACAAGCCAGGTTGGCCGAGGCGGCCGGCGCGACGATGGCTTTGGTGGGCCCCAACTGCATCGGCACCATCAACTATTTCGACGCCGTTCCCGTCATCGTCGGCAACCATGGGCTGGCGCGGCCTGAACGGGGCGTCGCCATCATCGCCCAGAGCGGCACCATCACCATCAACCTGGTGGGTGCCGACCGGTCGCTGCCCGTCGGCTATCTGCTGAGCATCGGCAACCAGGCCGTGCTCGACATGGCCGACTACATCGACGTCGTGCTGGACGATCCCAGGGTGAGCGCGATCGTCCTCTACATCGAGGGCTTGAAGGACGTCGAGGCGTTCGCGGCGGCGTGTGCCAAGGCGTTCACGCGGGGCGTGCCCCTGGTCGCCCTCAAGGCCGGGCTTTCCGCCATGGGACAGCAGATCGCACTCAGCCACACGGGCTCCCTGGCGGGTTCGGCCGAGATGTACGACGCGTTGTTCGATCGGTTGAACGTGATGAAAGTCGCGACGTTCTCGGAGCTGTTGGAAGCCGCGAAGCTGTTGGCCTCGGGCACTCTGCCCGCCGGCAACCGGCTGGCGATCGAGACCTGTTCGGGCACGGATTCGGGCTATTGCGCCGACCTGGCGGAGAGGTTCGGCGTGGCCTTGCCGCAACCTTCCCCGGCGGTGCAGGCATCCTTGCGCGCGGTGCTGCCGGCCATCGCCACGGCGTCGAATCCGCTGGACGTCACCATGGCCCAATGGGGTGACCGCGAGGCCCAAGCGATGTCACTGATTGCCCTGCTGGAGGAGCCTGCCGACGCGGCTGCGTTGATCATCAACTACCCGCACAATGCGGCGACTGGATCCTACGGCGCGGCGATCGACGCCATGATTGACGTGCGGCGAACGACGGACCTGCCCTGCTATGTCATCACCAACTTGCCCGAAGGCGCGCCGGAGGCGGTTCGGGCACGGCTCGCGGAACACGGCATCGTCACGCTGCAAGGCATCGAAGATGCGTTCGCCGTCCTGGGTCGGACGGCAGGCTACGTCGCACGGCGCCAACGGCTCCAGGCCTCCGATGGGCCCGAATGCCGCCTGGTTGGCCTGGGCGACTTGGGGCAAGCACGCGCCTGGGACGAATGGGCGAGCAAGGCCTGGTTGCGGCGGGCGGGTGTCGCGCTGCCCGACGGCCGGCGCGTTGCCAACATCGACGGCGCGGTATCGGCGGCGAGCGAAATCGGGTTCCCCGTTGTCGTCAAGGCGACGGGACCCAAGCTCCTGCACAAGTCGGAGCTCGGGGCGGTCGCGCTGAATCTGACTTCGGTTGGCGAAGTCCGGGCGGCAGCCTCGGCGATGGGCGCGGTTCCGGGGATCGCGGGCTTCATCGTCGAGCGGATGATCGGCGATGGGGTCGCCGAGCTGATTGTCGGTGCCAAACGCGATCCGCTGTTCGGCCTGTCGCTGGTGATCGGCGCCGGCGGCGTTCTGACCGAGCTCCTGCGCGACAGCCGCACCCTGCTACTCCCCGTCCGCGAAGAGGACGTCCGCGAGGCCATCGCCAACCTTCGCGTCAGCACCTTGATCGGCGGCTATCGCGGCAGACCACCGGGCGACGTCGACGCCTTGGTCGCGACGATCCTCGGCATCGCCGCGGCGATCGAGGCCGATGCCGCGACGATCGCTGAGTTGGACGTGAATCCGCTGATCGTGCGGCCGAACGGCAAGGGCGTCGTCGCGGTCGATGCCCTGGTGACGATGGGCGAGCACCCGTGAGCGACGTCTTCGCTCCGGGGCTGTTCACGGGCCGCCATGCGCTGATCACCGGTGGCGGCACCGGCATCGGTTTCGCCATCGCGGAGGAACTCGGCCGGCTGGGCGCGCGTGTCTCGATCGCGGCGCGCACCGAGGAGAAACTCGCGCGCGCCACGGACGCGCTTCAAGCGCAAGGCGTCGCCGCCGCCTGGTACCGCACCAACATTCGCCAGGAAGAGGAAGTCGAGCGGTTGTTCGAATCGGTGATCGCCGCCCACGGCCTACCCGACATCCTCGTTAACAACGCCGGCGGGCAGTTCGCCGCGCAGGCCCTCGACATCACCCCGAACGGCTTTCGCGCGGTGATGGACCTCAACGTCCAGGGCACCTGGCACATGAGCCATGCCTGGGCCCGCCGCGCGATCGCTGCGGGAAAGGGCGGCCGGATCATCAACATCGTCTTCGCCAACATCGAGGCGATGCCCAACTTCGCCCACGCGGCGGCGGCCCGGGCCGCCAATGTGAACCTCACCAAGACGCTGGCGCTCGAGTGGGGCCGGCACGGCATCCTGGTGAACGCGGTGGGCCCCGGCGTGATCGGCACCCCGGCGATCCAGCAGTACAGCGAGAAAATGAGCGGCCGCCGGATCGCCCACAAGCTGCCGGTGCCCCGGGTCGGCACTGCACGCGAGGTCGCGCTCGCGGTCGCCTATCTGTGCTCGCCGGCCGGCGACTATGTGACCGGCATCATGCTTCCGATCGACGGCGGCATCTCGCTTACCGGGCGAGGGCTTCCCGACTGACCATGAGGCCGTGTACGCTTGCACGAGACAAAGAGGATGGAGCCATGCCAGAGACCGTGATCGTGACCAAGAAGGACCGCGTCGCCCACGTCCAGATCAACCGACCGAAGGCGATGAACTCCATCAGCTTCGATCTGATGCGCGATCTTTCGGCGGCGCTGCGCGAGGCGGACGACGACGACGACGTGCGCGTGATCGTCTTGAGCGGAGTCGGCGCGAACTTCGGCGCCGGCTACGACCTGAAGGCCGACTGGGGCGGCAAGTTCGGGGGTCGCGGCCCGATGTCGATGCGCGCCATGTTGAAGGCCTGCGTCGAGTTCGAGCTGACGCCGTGGAACTGTGAGAAGCCTGTCATTGCCATGGTGCGCGGCTATTGCCTGGCGGGAAGCTGCGAACTGGCGATGATGTGTTGCATCACCTTCGCCGCGGACAATTCCACATTCGGCGAGCCCGAAATCCGGTTTTCCACCGCCCCGCCCGCCATGGTGATGCCCTGGATCGTCGGCCTGAAGAAGGCGCGGGAACTGCTCTACACCGGCGACTTGATCGATGCCCAGGAGGCCTTGCGGATCGGCATGGTCAACCGCGTGTTCTCCGACGACAAGCTGGAAGAGGAGACATTCCGCTACGCCCGGCGCGCGGCGATCATCTCCGTCGAGGGGCTGAAGACCACCAAGGCGGCGATCAACCGCGGGGCGGAAATCGCCGGTTTCAAGTCCAGCCTGGACTATGGGGTGGAGACCGGAGCCGCCCTGGATGCGACGGACACGGATACGTACATGACCTTCAAGGAGATCACCGCTCGCGAGGGCCTCACGGCGGCGATACGCTGGCGCGAGAACCAGTTCAAGGAGCAGGGAGGGTGACGCCTTTGACCTCACACACCGGGTTCCACGGCGTCTATCCGATCCTGTACGCTTACTTCAACGGCGACGGCGGGATTGATCGCGCCGCCATGGCCAGGCAGACCGACGCCATGGTCCGCTGCGGCGCCCATGGCGTGGCGATCCTCGGGTTGGCGACCGAGATCAACAAGCTGTCCCTGGCCGAACGGCACGAGATGCTGGAAACGGTCGCCGAGGCACTGGCGGGCCGGAAGCCCCTCGCCGTCACGGTCGGGGAGAACACCGTGCGCGGACAAATCGACTTCGTCCGCGCCGCCGAACGGTTGGGTGCCGCCTGGGTGATCCTGCAGCCGCCGCCGGTCAAGGACGTCCCGGAGCCTGAGCTGATCCGCTACTTCGGCGCCGTCGCCGACGCGGTGACGATCCCGGTCGCGATCCAGAATGCGCCCAACTACCTGGGGATCGGGTTGTCGATGGCTGGCCTGGGTGCGTTGCATCGCCAGCACCCGAACTTCAAGTTGGTGAAGGTCGAGGACACGCCACGGGAGATCGAGGCTCTGGTCCAGGCCACGGGCGGGGCCATCGACGTGTTCGTCGGCCGGGCCGGGGTCGAACAGCCCGACGCGATCCGGGCCGGGGCGGTGGGCATCATCCCGGCACCCGAGGCCTGCGACCGGCTGGTGCGATCCTACGATCTGATGGACCGCGACCCCGCCGGCTCCGACGCCGCCTATCGCGACGCCCTGCCCGCTCTGGCGTTCCTCGAGACGACCATCAACCACCTGGTGACGGCGGGGAAAGAACTGGCGGCGGCCCGGCTCGGCCTTGGCCCCGTCAACCACCGGCTGCCGTCCGACCTGACACCCATCGTGCGCGCCACCATCGCCCGCCACGCGCAGGCGCTCGGCCCCCTGTGAGTTCCCGTGCCCTCCTACGCCGCCTCGCCGCGCGGACGCGGCGGTACGATTTCACGGTCTGGTTCTGGGGCGACGCCATCGCCTTCGATGGCCTGATGGAGGCTGGCGATGCGCCGAGCATACGCTTCTGCCGCCGCTTCGCGGCGCGCTGGTCGCAACAACCGCGAGCGTGGACCGACTACCTGACACCTGGAGCGGCCCTGCTGCGGCTCGGCGACCCGAGGGTCCTGGATGCGGCCGAGCGGCTGGGCACGTGGCTGCGCGACGACGTACCGCGGGGACCCGGCGGGGCCCACTATTTCCGCCCGGATCTGCCGCAGTTCCGCACGACCCTGCTGGTGGATTCGCTCTATCACGTGCCGGCGTTCCTCGCGCACCTGGCCCGCGCCACCGGTGACGAGGCCTGGGCCGATGAAGCTGTCACGGCCTGGACGAACCACGTCCGGCTGCTGCGCCACCGGCAAGGCCCCCTACTCTGCCACAACCACGACGTCGGGTCGGGTCGCTGGCGCGGCTACGGCTGGGGGCGCGGCAACGGCTGGGCGCTTCTCGGGCTAGTCGACACCCTGGAGGCGCTGCCGCAGCGGCATCCGGGACGCAGAGGATTGGTTGCCGATCTGCGGCAGCTCGCCGGCGCGATCCTGCCCCTGCAAGACCCGTCCGGATTCTGGCGGACCCTGCTGCACGACCGCGAGGCATACCTGGAATCCTCGACGGCGGCGTTCTTCGGCGCGGCGTTCACCAAGGCGGTGCGAATGAAACTTCTGGGGCCTGCGTACGCGCGTTCGGCCGAGAAGGCGTGGTACGCGACGCTCAGCCGCATCGACCGCGATGGCGGTTTCTTCGGCGTGTCCGGCGTGACCTGGGCGGCGGCGGCGGGGACCGAGGAGCTCGCGCTGTACAAGGCGATGCCGACCGAAGTCAATGTCTGGGGCCAGGGGTCCGCCATGCGCTTCGTGGCGGAGCGGATACAGTCGGGCTTGGGAGGAGACAGGGCGTGAAGATCACCAACATCGAGATTCTGGAGCTGCGCGTGCCCGGCTGGGACGCCTCGGGCTATGACGGAAGCTGGGATGATTGCGTGATCCGGGTGCACACCGACGCCGGCATCACCGGCATCGCCGAGGTCGACAGCGAGCCCGTGGTGATCCGCGCGATCATGGAAGCGCCGGCGGCCCATACCAAGTCGATCGGATTGCGTGCGGTCCTCATCGGCCAGGATCCGATGGACACCACCCGGCTGTGGGATCGCATGTACGACGCGAGCTATCACTTTGGTCGGCGCGGCGCGGCGATCCATGCCATCAGCGGGATCGACATGGCCCTGTGGGACATCAGGGGCAAGGCCGCGGGCAAGCCGATCGCCGAACTGCTGGGCGGGCGCAAGCGCGACCGGGTCCTGGCCTACGGCACCGTCTATCCCTTGGGGCGCAATCCCGACGAGGTGAGGGTGAACCTGGACCGCGCCCTGGCCATGGGCCTGAAGGCGATCAAGATCGTCGCCGACCCGTTCTGGAACGACGACCTCGAGGCGACGGGCCGGATCATCCGCACGGCGCGGAGCCACGTCGGCCCCGACATCTCGCTGCACGTGGATGCCGCGACGGCGTGGACCCGAGCCGAGGACGGGCTGCCGCTGATGCCGCTGTTCGCCGAGTGCAAGGTCGCCTGGCTGGAGGCGCCCTTGCCGCTGGACGACGTCGAGGGCCACGCGCGTTTCTCCGGCCAAGGTGTGCCCGTGGGTGGGGGCGACATGGGGCTGACGACCCGGTTCGAGTTCTTCGACATCCTGGATCGCGGCCGCTGCGATATCGCCCAGCCGGACCTCAGCATGGCCGGCGGCTACACCGAACTTCTCCGCATCGCCGAAGGCGTGAAGGCGCGCGGCAAGCGCATGGTCCTGCATGGCTACAAGACCAATCTGCTGATCGCCGCCAATCTGCAGTTCATCGCCCAGCACTGGGCGGACGAGCCTGCCGAGTACTCGACCAGCAAGTCGCCCCTGCGCTGGGAGTTGACCAACGAGCTGTTCCCCATCGGCCCCGACGGCCGCATCGCGGTGCCGACGGCGCCGGGGATCGGGGTGACTCTGAACGAACAATCCCTCATCAAGTTCGCCCGGCGGCGGAGCTAGTCCCATGTCCTCTGAGCGCCGCAACCGCACGCCCGGCTTCGCCACCCGCGCCATCCATCACGGCTACGATCCGGCCAGTGCGCTGGGGGCGTTGACGGCGCCGATCTACATGACCTCGACCTACGCCTTCGAATCCGCCGAGGAGGGCGGCGCCCTGTTCCGCGGCGAGAAGTCCGGCTACGTCTACGGCCGCACCCGCAATCCCACCCAGGCCTTGCTGGAGGATCGGCTCGCGATTCTCGAGGGCGGTGAGGCCGCCCTGGCCGTCGCGTCCGGCATGGGGGCGATCTCCGCCACCCTGTGGACCCTTCTGTCGGCCGGCGACGAGGCCGTGGTCGACGAGACGCTCTACGGCAACACCTATGCCCTCTTCACCAAGGGACTCACACGCTTCGGCGTCACGGTGCGCGTCGTCGACTTCACGGATCCGGGGGCGTTGGCGGCGGCCCTCACTTCGCGGACGAAGCTGGTCTACTTCGAAACCCCGGCCAATCCCAACCTTCGGGTGATCGATATGGCGGCGGTGAGCGCGGCCGCCCACCGCGTCGGCGCCAAGGCCATCGTCGACAACACGTTCTGCTCGCCGGCCCTGCAGCGACCGATCGAGCACGGGGTCGATCTGGTGATCCATTCCGCGACGAAGTTCCTGGGCGGCCATGGGGACCTTCTGGCCGGCGCTCTGATCGGGCCGAAGGACATCGTCACCCAAGTGCGGATGCACGGTCTGCGCTATCTGACCGGCGCCACCATCTCGCCGCTGACCGCGTTCCTGGTCCTGCGCGGGCTGAAGACGCTGGAACTCCGGATGGAGCGGCATTCGACCTCTGCCCATGCCCTGGCGCGGCATCTGGAAGGCCACCGCCGGGTGCGCTGGGTCGCCTACCCTTGGCTGCAAAGCTTCCCGCAAGCCGCCGTGGCGCGGCGCCAGATGTCGGCCGGCGGCGGGCTGCTGTCGTTCGAGCTGGACGGCGGCATCGCGACCGGGATGCGGTTCATGAACGCGCTCGAACTCGTGACCCGGGCGGTGAGCCTGGGCGACGCCGAGACCCTGGTGCAGCACCCCGCGAGCATGACCCACGCCCAGTACACAGCGGAAGAACGGGCCGCCCACGGCATTTCCGACGGGCTCATCCGCATGTCCGTCGGGCTCGAGAACCTGCCCGACATCCAAGACGATGTGGAGCAGGCCCTCGAGGCCGCGTACGCGTGACCCGCGCCGGAAGAAGGGGTCCGGCTACGCCCGCTTGAAGCCCGGCAGGTACATGCTGATGCCATCCGGCCGCGTGACCGGGACGATGTAGTCGCGGTGCAGGATCGCGGCAAGCCCGTTGGTCAGGAACGCATAGGCGCCCGACGCCTCCATCAGATCCTGCATCCGCACGATGTACCCGGCGCGCTTCGCCGAATCGAACTCGGCCAGCTGCTTGTCATTGAGCTCCTTGTATTCCGGACTGTTCCAGCGCTCCCAGTTCCACACGCCGACCTGCTCCGGCACGAACTACTGGGTCTGGAAGGCTGGGTCCGCCAGTCCGTTGTAGAGCTGGAGGTAGAGCTGGATGTCCTTCCACGCCTCGCCTTCAGACTCGAGACCGAGGGTCCAGAAGGTGCCGGAGTCGTAGAACAGGATATCCAACTCGATGCCGACGTCGGCCAAGTTGGCCTGCATCACCTGGGCCATGCTCGTCCAGAGGCTGGCATTGATGATGGTGATGTTGGTCTTGAGGCCGCCGACCCCCGCTTCCGCGAGCAACGCCTTGGCCTTGGCCTTGGCCTTGGCCTTGGCCTTGGCCTTGGCCTTGGCCTTGGCCTTGGCCTTGGCCTTGGCCTTGGCCTTGGCCACGTCCCGGGATTCGATCTGATTCTTCGCCCGATGCCCGAGCCCGATCGCCGACTGGAAGCCGGTGGCCCGATCGACCACGCCGAAGAACGCGGCGTCCAGGATCGCGGGAACGTCGAGGGCGTACTGGATGGCCTGCCGCACCCGGATGTCGGTGAAATTCGGATGCTCGGTGTTGATCCCCAGCCAGTAGTAGTCCATGCCCGGGACTTCCTCGAGCCTGCTGGCCTCGGGCAGCGCATCGCGGTAACGCGGCACCGAGCTGATGCTGACGTTCAGGTAGTCGTAATCGCCTGCTTCGTAGCCGAGCTCCGCCACCTTGTCGTCATCCACCGGGTACATCACGATTTCGGGGAAATCCGGCTTCGGACCCGTGAAGTGGTCGGCGAGGCCCAGGGTGATCTTCTGCTTGGGCAGCCATTCCTTGACGACGTAGGGGCCGGACGTGGCGGGCTGCGCCGTGTCGACCCGCTTGCCCTCCAGGGCCTCCACCGCACCCTTGCACAGGATGAAGCCCGAGACCCCCAGGGCAGGGTCGATCCCCACAGGGGCGCGAAGGGCTGCTGCATGATGATCGTGCCAGTCCGCTCGCCGGTGACCTCGACGTGATCGAGCAGCGCCCAGTCCGCCTGGTACGACGACGCGAGTTCCGGGTTCTTGATCCGCTCGAACGAGAACTTCACGTCCTCGGCGGTCATCGGCTCGAAACCGTTGCTCCAGCCGATGTCGTCGCGGAGCGCGAAGGTGACGTGCGTCGGATCGGCCTGGGTGATCTCGGAAGCGGCCTCCAGCTCCCATTCCCACGACAAGTGCTTCTTCCACGTCACCAGATTGTGGAGCTGGGCCTTGTTGATGTTGGCCTCGACGACCGTGAACGTGAACGCCGGGTCCAGGGTTTGAATGTCGTTGAGGACACGCATCCGGAGCGTCGAGCCATCCGCCGCCATGGCCGGACGCCGCAGCGCCGGCGACCGCTGCCGTGCCGCCCATGAGCCGCCGCCTGGTGAGTGGAATTCCCCGCATCTCTGCCTCCCTGGTGAATTAACGGCACCGACGTTAGCAGGCTCGCCCACCCGGGAAAAACTCCGACACTGTATGCAGAGGCCGTACCCTGTTATGATCGCGGTGGCCGCATGGGCTGCGGATCGGGAGACGGATCATGGACTTGGGAACGGTCGGCTTCAGCGGCATAGAGCGGGTTACCCAAAGCGATTGGGACATCATCATCCGCCACCACGAGGCCCACTACGCCGAGCACCTGCCGCTCGAACTCCTTGGCATGGTGGAACGGCTCAAGGGCCCGATGCTGGGGTTCCAGGTCGATCGCTTCGAGCATTCCCTGCAAACGGCGACCCGCGCCTTGCGCGCCGGGGCCGACGAGGAGACCATCGTCGTTGCCCTGTTGCACGACATCGGCGATCTGATCGCGCCGGAGAATCACTGCGACATCGCCGCCGGCGTGCTGAAGCCCTACGTCTCCAAGGAGAACCACTGGCTGATCCAGCACCACGTCTATTTCTCGGGCTACTACTTCTTTCATTTCTCCGGGCTGGATCGGAACCTGCACAAGCAGTTCCTCGGGCACCCGGCCTATGCCAAGACGAAGCACTTCGTCGAGGCGTGGGATGGGCCGTCCTTCGATCCCAAGTACGACACCTTGCCGCTCGACGTGTTCGAACCGATGCTTCGTCGCGTCCTCGCGCGGGCGCCCCGAAGCCAATGGCGCGAGACGCACACCGCAGCGTAGTCAACCCACGGTCCGAAGGGAGGGGAGATGGCGAAGATCGCCAAGGTCGAGGTGTTGCCGATCCGCATGCCGGCGGACAAGACCTGGTTCGAATCCGGGTTCGACGAGACGATCGTCGTCCGCATCACCGACGAGAACGGGATTCAGGGGATCGGCGATGCCTACGCCTCCTCCCACGCTGTCGGCGGATTCCTCACCATGCCGACCCTCAACATGTGGAGCCACAACATCCCCGATCTCCTGATCGGCAAGGACCCGCTCGAGACCACGCATCTGTGGGATCTGATGTACGACACGACGATCTTCCCGGGGCGGCGGGGCCTGGCGATTCACGCGATCTCGGCGGTCGACATCGCGCTCCACGACCTGGCGGCGCGGCAGATCGGCGTGCCTCTGTACAAGCTCCTGGGCGGGCAACGGCGCCCGCACATCACCCCGTATGCGACGATTTTTCCCGGCCTGGTCGGCAAGCGCTCGATGCGCGAGATGATGCGCCTGGTCGAGGGGCAGTTCGATCAGGCGATCGCGCTGGGCTTTCGGGTCCTGAAGTTCGAGGTGCTGTTCTACGAACATGTCACCGACCGCGAACTCGTGGACTTGATCAAGGAAGGCCGCCGCATGGTCGGCGACGATATCGTCATGCCGGTCGACTTCGGCTACCGCTGGAAGAATTGGCACGACGCCAAATGGGTGATCGACCGCATCGCCGACTGCAACGTGCTGTTCGCCGAGGCGCCCCTGCAACATGACGACCTGGCCGGTCATGCCAAGCTCGCGGCCCAGAGTCCGATTCGCATCGGCGGGGCCGAGTTCGCCGCCACCCGCTGGGAGGTGTTCGAGTGGCTGGACCGCGGCCGGGTCTCGGTGATCCAGGCCGGCATAAGCCGGGCCGGCGGCTTCACCGAGCTGATGCGCATCGCCGACCTGTGCGAGTACTACGGGGCCGAGGTGGCGACGCTCGCCTGGCACACGGGGATCACGGCGGCGGCGGCGCGCCACTTTCAGGCCGCGGTGGCCAACGCGCCGGTGATCGAGTATTTCCCGCCGGAGTTGTTCGGCTCGCCTTTGCGCCGCGACCTGGTGTCGCCCGAGCCGAAAGTGGTGGACGGCAACATCGCCCTGCCCACCGAACCGGGCCTTGGGATCGCGCTGAACGAAGAGATCGTCGCGAAGTACGCGGTCAAGCTGGGGTGACACCGTGAAAGTCTATATCAGCGCCGACATCGAGGGCCTTGCGGCCATCACCCACTGGGACGAAGCCGACCATACCCATCGTGACTATCGCCAGTTCCGCGAGGAGATGACCCGGGAAGTGCTGGCCGCCTGCGATGGTGCCACGGCGGCCGGCGCCACCGAGATTCTCATCAAGGATGCGCACCACACCGGGCGCAACATCCTGGTCGCCGACCTGCCGGCGCATGCGCGCATCATTCGCGGCTGGAGCGGGCACCCCTTGTGCATGCTGCAGGAGCTGGACGAGACCTTCGCCGCCGTGGTGCTGATCGGCTACCACGACAGCGCCGGGTCGGAGACGAATCCCCTCGCCCACACGCTGACCATGAACATCAACGACATCCACCTGAATGGCGTGCGCGCCACCGAGTTCCGGCTGCACGCCTATGCCGCCCTGACGTTCGGCGTGCCGGTGGTGTTCGTGTCGGGCGATGCCGGGCTCGCCGAGGGCGTGAAGGCGTTCAACCCCCGGATCCACGGCCTGGCGGTGAAGCGCGGAATTGGCGATTCCACGATCAGCATGGCGCCGCGGAAGGCGTGCGATGCGATCAGGGCAGGGGTGGAGGCAGCGCTCCGCGACGACCGCGCCGCCATGAGAGCAGCCCTGCCGACAAGCTGGACTCTCGAGGTCAAGTACAGCGATCCGGTCAAGGCCTACCGCGCCGCGCAGTATCCCGGAGCCCGCCACGGCGGCGACCGCACCGTGCGGTTCGAGACCGACGTCTACATGGACGTCCTGCGCATGCTGCTGTTCGTGATGTAGACCGCCCCTCCCCCCGACCCCGCGAGGGGAGGGGGAGGAGGGGGAGAAGGGGGATGGTACGTTGCCTTACGCCTTGGCTTTGATCCAGGCCGGCTCGACGTAGCCGTTGGGCCAGGGGTTCGGCTCGATGGTGTCGCGCACCAGCACCACCCAGGGCCGATGGGTGATGTTGATGAAGGCCGCGTCGTCGTACTGGATATCCATCATCTTGCGGTACATCTCGGCGCGGGCGTCCGTGTTGGTTTCGATCGCGGCCGCCGTGTCGAGCTCGTCGTATTCCGCGTTGCTCCAGCGCTGCCAGTTCCACTCGCCGACCTGGCTCGTGACGAACCACATGGTCGCGCGGCGCGGATCGGCGGCCGAGGTCCAATCCTGCAAGATGAGCTGGAGATCCTTGTAAGTCTCGCCCTTGGACTCCAGGCCGAGGTCCCAGTACACGCCTTCCTCGTAGGCCGCGATCTCGGCCTTGATGCCGATGTCGGCGAGCTGGGCCTGGATGATCTGCGCCGCCGAGTTCTGCTCGGTGCTGTTGATGCAGGTGATGGTCGTCTCGAACCCATCGGCGAGGCCCGCCTCGGCCAACAGGGCCTTGGCGCCCTCGACGTCGCGGGCGTCGATCGGCGCATCGCGCCAGCCGGGCAGGCCGGGCGCGATGATGCCGGTCGATGGCGCCGCCATGCCGAGGAAGGCGCCGTCAATGATCTCCTGTATGTCCAGGGCCTTGCGAACTGCCTGGCGGACCTTGAGGTCGGCGTAGGGCGTGTGATCGACGTTGATGCCCAGCCACACGAAGCCGGTAGAAGGCTTGACGATGACCTGAGTGTTGGCCGGCGGGTTCTTGGAGTACTCGGAGCCCGAACTGATCGAGACCCGGGTCACGTCGACCTCGCCAGCCTCGTAGGCGAGTTCGGCCGCCTTGTCGTCCTCGACGACGATGCAGTCGATCCTGTCGAACGGCGCGAGCGCGCCGGCATAGGCGTCGTTGCGCGCCAGCACGATCTTTTGTTGCGGCACGTACTCAGCCATCACGTACTGCCCGCTGCCGCACGGGATGTCGATGCCGAGGGAGGCGGTGCCGCCACCCTTCTCCTCCCACGCCTTCTTCGAGACGATAAAGCAGAAGTAACGTGGCAGGAACGTGGTCCACATGGTGGCGATCGGCGCCTTGGTGATGATGACGCCGGAATGGGTGTCGGTGATCTGGACTTCCTGAAGCTGCTCGAACTCCTGCCGGTCCGTGGCCTGCAACGCCTCGCTCGCCATGCGCTCGAACGAGAACTTCACGTCCTCGGCGGTCATCTCCCCGTAACCGTTGGTGAACTGGATGCCCTTCTTCAGGGTGAACGACACGTGGGTGGAATCGGTCTGTTCGATCGTCTCGGCGGCGTCCAGGTCCCAGCCCCACACATCGCCCGACTTGTAGCGGATCAGCCCGCGCTGGGTCGCGTAGATGACCGACTGCTCCTCGATCCCGAAGTTGCCCGCCGGTTCGATGACCTTGATGTCGGCGGCGAACCGTACCTTGGCGATCTTGCTGTCCTGGGCGTGCACGCCGGAAACGGCCGCCAGCGATGCGGTCGCCGATGCCGCGACCATCATTCCGCGGCGGTCGAGTTTAAGCCACTGTGTCATCGTTGCCCCCTGCATACCGTGACGAAGGCACGCATTTTGGCGCGAAGCGTGGGCAATGTCGATGGTATACAAGCGGCCGAGTTCGGAGGCCTCGATGATCAGGACGACGATTGCCGGCAGCTTGCCCAAACCCACGTGGCTCGCCGACCCGGGAGTGCTTTACGCGCCCTGGCGGCTGGAAGGCCCAAGGCTGCGCGAGGGGCAGGACGACGCGGTGCAACTGTGGCTCGACGATCAAGCCCGGTCCGGACTGGACATCGTCACCGACGGCGAGCAGCGTCGGCGGCACTATATCTGGGGATTTCTCCAGGGGCTGACCGGGATCGACACCCAGACCCTCGCGCCCAGACGCAGCCGCGGCGGCCGCTATGCCGAGCAGACGCCGGTCGCCCGTATCCTGGACGAGGTGACGTGGACCGGCCCTGTTCTGGTCGATGCCCTGAAGTTCGTGAAGCGCCACACCGACCGCCCGGTGAAGGTGACTCTTCCGGGGCCGATGACCGCCGCCGACAGCACCGTGGATATGCACCGCCAGCGCGACGACGCCGACGTGGCGATGATCTTCGCCGCGGCCCTGAACCGCGAGGCGCGGGCGCTCGCCGAGGCGGGCGCCGACGTCATCCAGCTCGACGAGCCGTGCTTCAACATATACCTGGACGAGGTCCGGGATTGGGGCATCGCCGCCCTCGAGCGGGCCTTCGACGGCGTCACGGCGACGCGGGCGCTGCACGTCTGCTACGGCTACGGCATCGAGCAGGTCAAAGCCTGGAAGGCGAACAACCGCGAGTGGACCCACTATTTGACCACGCTGCCCCTGATCGCCGCGTCGTCGGTGCAGCAGGTGTCGATCGAAACGGCGGCCCCCGGCCTCGACGTCGCCTGCATCGAGGCGATGCGGGGGAAGGACGTGATGCTGGGCGTCGTCAGCGTCTCAACCGAGGGCGTCGAAACGCCTGAAATCGTCGCGAGCCGCCTCCGGCGCGCGCTCGATTACAGCGATCACCACCACCTGATCGGCTGCACCGACTGCGGCATGGTTCCCCTCTCACGCGACGTGGCACGCGCCAAGATGCGTGCCCTGACGCAGGGCGCCGCGATCGTCAACCGCGAGCTGGGGTTGATATAAAAGCTTGACGCCCTATGTAAATCTCCGCTAACGTAAGAGATGACTTACGCATCAGCGCTGACGACCCTGGCCGATCCGACGCGCCGCAAGGTTGTCGAAAAACTCGCCGCCGGCCCGCTGTCGGTCAACGCCATTGCCGCGGGCCTTCCCGTCTCGCGACCTGCCGTGTCGCAGCATTTGAAGGCGCTGACCGATGCGGGCTTCGTGCAGGTGCGGTCCCGGGGTACCAGCCGGGTCTACACCCTGCGGCCCGAGGCCCTCGGCGAACTGCGCACCTATGTAGACCACATGTGGAGGCAGGCGCTGGCCGCCGTCGTCGAGGATGTCCGGCATCCTCCGGGAGGAACCGTGACCGGGGACATCGACGAGCGACCCGTGCCGCCGGTGATCGTCACGGTAAGGGTCGCATGCAATCCGTCCGAGGCCTTTCGCCGGTTCACCCGGGACTTCGGCTGCTGGTGGCCGATCGCGACCCATACCTACGCGAAAGCGGTCTCGTGCGCCATGGAGCCGTACGTCGGTGGGCGCCTGTACGAAACGACAGCGGACGGCGAGATCCACCCATGGGGTCGGATCACCGTCTTCGAGCCCGGCCGCAGGGTGGCGTTCACGTGGCACCCAGGCCGGACACCTTCCGCCGAGCAGATCGTCGAGATCACGTTTCGCCCCGACGACGACGGCTGTTCGGTTCGGCTGGAACATCGCGGCTGGGCGGCGGACGCGCGCAAGCGGCGCGACTCTTACGACGAGGGCTGGATTCAGGTTCTGGGCGGCCACTTCGCCAAATACGCCCCCGCCTGAGCCGCCTCAGATCACGTTTCGCGGGGCGATTCGCGTGCCGTCGTGGAAGCGCGACAGGCGGAACGCGCCGATATCGAGGGTCGGTCGCCCGGTCAGGATCAGCTCGGCCGTAAGCCGGCCGGCGATGGGGCCCATGCCGAACCCGTGGCCGCTGAACCCGGTCGCCAGCACCAGGCCCGTAGGTCCATCGGCGGCACCCAGCACCGGAATGTAGTCGGGCGTCATGTCGATGTAGCCGGCCCAGGCCCGGACGACGTGGATTTCGCCGAGCCCCGGCGCGACCTTGCCAAGGCCAGCCACCGCGTTGCCGACCCGTCGGGCGCTTGGCGCCGGGTCGAGGGTTCGGATTTTTCGTAAAGTCCCGGGCAGTCCCCGCGCCCGCCCGGCCAGGTCCGCCGCGAAGGGCAACCCGACGTGCACGTCGACGGAGCCCCGGTTGGCCCGGTAGAGCGGCAGGAAAGAGGGGCCATGGCGCAAGGCCTCCACGTCCAGGTCGAAGTCGGCACCCCCGCCATCGGCGATGTTGAAGCTGCCGTCCCGACGCTGGCGGAAGGCGACTTCGGGTGCCCACACGCCCGCACCCGTGAGGGCCGGCAGGACGTTGGTCCGCGCGACCGTCGCCCGGAGCCAGAGCTGCGGCAGATCCACGCCGATCCCCCGCAGCAGCCGCGACGACCAGGCGCCCGCCGCCACGACGACCGTCTTCGCCGCGATCGGTCCGTTCTCGGACCGCACGCCGGCAACGGTACCCCCGGCGATGTCCAACGCATGGACGGCGCAGCCCGTCAGAACCTGGGCGCCGAGCTTGGCCGCCGCCGAAGCGAAGGCCGGAGCGACCTTGGCCGGCTCGGCCTGGCCATCCGACGCCGTGTAGAGGCCGCCCGGCCATGGTCCGGTGAAGCCAGGGACGAGGTCCGCGAGTTCCCGCCGCGTCACGATGCGCGTGCCGATCTGGTGCGCCCGGGCGATCTCGATCCAGGCCTCGAGCTGGGCGAGCCGCGCTTCGTCCCGCGCCATGGACAGGTTGCCGCCCTGGCGCCATTCCAGGTCCTGGCCGAGTTCCGCCTCCAGCCCCTGCCATAGCCGGTTGCCGGCCACCATCAGGGGAATCTCCGCCGGATCGCGACCCTGCTGGCGCACGAAGCCCCAGTTGCGGCTGGATTGCTCCCCGGCGATCACGCCCTTTTCGCAGAGGACGATCTTCATCCCGCCCTTGGCCAGGTAATAGGCGGTCGCGCAGCCGACGATGCCGCCGCCGATCACCACCACGTCGGCGGAGGCGGTCATGGATGCAGCGAAACGCAGATCGCCTCGCGCCCCGCGATCTCGCCACCCAGCGTCATCAGGGCCTCGGCGGCCTTCTCCAGGGGAAACTCGTGGGTGTGCAGGCGCTCCAGGCCGTGGGTGTTCTCGGCCAGCAGGCGCAGCGATTGCTCGTAGGCGGCGCGGCCCTGGCTGTAGACCCCATGGATGGTGATCTCCTTGAACAGCACCCGATCGGTGTCGAGCGAAACCCGCGTGTCCCGGCCCTTGACCCCGGCGATGACGATGGTGCCGCCGACGCGCACGGCCTCGACCGCGTGAATGACCGGCTGGGGCGCCGCCGGCACCACGTCGACCGCTACGTCCGCGCCCGCGCCATGGGTGATGGCCATGACGCGCGCGACCACGTCTTCCTGGTCGGCGACGATCGTGTGGTGCGCGCCCAAACTTCGGGCCAGGGCGAGCTTGTGGGCGTCGGCGGCCAGCCCGGTCACGATGATGCAGCCGGCACCTGCCTCCTTCGCGGCCACGACCGACCCCAGCCCCCGCTGGCCGCACCCCAGGATCAGCACCGTGTCGCCGAGCGCCGTGCGCGGCACCTGAACCGCCCAGCGAATGCCGGCGGCGAGCGCCTGATAGATCGTCGCCAGCGCCACCGGCATGCCCAGGGGCAGCTTGTGCATGACCGTGCGCGGGTGGAGATGGATGAACTCGCTGTAACCGCCCCACAGCCCATGCCCGAAGTCGAGCGGCAGGAAGCCGTAGGACGGCAGACCGACGGGGCGTACCGCCCTGCACAGGTGATAGCCGCCAGACAGGCACGTACGGCACAGGCCGCAGGACAGATGGGGTTCCAGCGCCACCCGGTCGCCGGCCTTGACGCCCCAGGCACTTGCCGCTTGCGGCCCCACCTCGACCAGGGTTCCGACGGGCTCATGACCCGGGATCAGGGGATAGGTGACGATGCCCTTGGCGGTGAAATGTCCCCTGAACTGCTCGATGTCGCTGCCGCACAGGCCGCAGCCCTCGACCTTGAGTAGGCCTTCGGCGGGTCCGACTGGAGGCACTTCGAGCGACCGCATCTCCAGGCGCCGATCGGCGACCTGAACCATCACCCGGGATTTCACGTCGCGTTCACCCTTGAGCAAGGCGCCGATGCCGGCGCATTGTGTATCCAAGAAGCCTGGGTCTCAAGGACGCAAGGGGGATGTTGTGGACAAGTTTCGCATAGCGATGACCGGTGATTTCCTGACCCCGGATGGGACACCGGCGTACCCGATGGCGGATTTCTCGGCCCTAGCCGGCGACGCCAGAATCGAGCGGGTGTTCCTGCCGTTGGATCCGAAGTCGGACGGATCCGAGACCCTGTCGGCCGCGCAACTCGAGGGCTTCGATGCGGTCATGATGATGAACTTCGCGTTCGGCCGGGACAGCGTGCCCAAGGGCGGCCGGCTCGCCCTGGTGACCCGGTTCGGGGTCGGCTTCGACAGCGTCGATCTGCAAGCCTGCAGAGACAACGCCATCGCCCTGGTCAACGCCCCCGACGGCGTGCGCCGGCCGGTCGGTGTCGCGGTCATCGGGCTGATGCTGGCGTTGACGCTGCGGCTGTTCGAGAAGGACCGGCTGGCGCGCGGTGGGCCCACCGGCTGGGCGGACTCGGCGAACTTCATGGGCGTGGGCCTGGTCGGCCGCACGCTCGGGATCGTCGGGTTCGGCAGCATCGGTGCCGAAGTCGCCCGGCTCGCGCGGCCCTTCGGTGTGCGCATCATCGCCCACGATCCGATCGCCGACCCGGCCGTCGCCGCGCGCATGAGCGTGCCCCTGGTCGGCCTCGAGGAGTTGTTCCGCGACGCGGACTTCGTTTCGGTGAACTGCCCGCTCAACGACAAGACGCGGGGGCTCGTCTCCCCGAAATTGCTCGGCCTGATGAAGCCGACGGCCTTCTTCATCAACACCTCGCGCGGGGACGTCGTCGATCAAGCCGCTCTGATCGAAACGTTGGTTGCGCGGAAGATCGCCGGGGCCGGCCTGGACGTGACTAGTCCCGAGCCCCTGCCCGCCGAGAGCCCCCTCAACCGCCTGGATAACGTAATTTTGGCGCCGCACGCCCTGTGCGCCACCGACCAATGCTTCGCCGATCTGGCCGCGGCCGACGTGAACGCCGTCCTCCAGGTCCTGCACGGCCACGCGCCGCGCAACGTGGTCAACCGCGACGTGCTCGAAAACCCCGCCTGGCAGGCCAAGCTCGCGAGCCTGCGGCAGCGGTTCGGGACGTAAGGATCAGTCTTCGGCCGGATAGCGGGGCTGGCCGGTCACCGCCGTGAGGCCACCGTCGACCACCAGTGCCGCGCCGGTCACAAAGGCCGCGTCGTCGGAGGCGAGGAAGGCCATGGCGGCGGCGACCTCATCGGGAGTGCCGATCCGGCCCAGTGCACAGGACCCGTCGTAGTCGCGCCGCATCTTTTCGTCGATCAGGGAGCGCAGCATTCGCTCGGTGCCGATGGGGCCTGGGCAGATGGCGTTGGCGCGGATGCCGTGGCGCCCCTCCTCCCAGGCGAGGCATTGGGTGAGGTTGATGATCGCCGCCTTCGCCGCGTTGTACGCCGCCCAGTAGGGATCGCCGCGCAGGCCGGAGATCGAGGCCATGTTGACGACCGCACCGCCGCCCGCCTTGCGCATCAGGGGAATAGCGAGCTTGCAGCCGATCACCGTGCTGCGCACGTTGAGGGCGTAGAGGCGGTCCCACTCCGAAAGTTCGAGCTTGGCGATCGAGCCGAGCCGGCTACCACCAGCGACATTCATGAGGATATCGAGTCGGTCGAGGCGGGCGAAGGCCCGGGTCAGGTCGGATTCAACCATGACGTCAGCGACGATCGCCTCGGCCCTGCCGCCGGCGGCGATAACCTCCGCGACCTCCGCCTCGAGTTTGTCCGCCACCGCGTCGACGGCGATCACCCGCGCCCCTTCGGCCGCCAGGCGGCGGAGGCAAGCGCGGCCGATGCCGTTGGCGGCGCCGGTGACGAGGGCGACCTTGTCATGAAAGCGGGCCGGCATGGCGGCTAGACCTTCGCGAGCTTTCGGTCGGGATCGAGGAACGGCATCGGCACGACCTCCGCGCCGACATCGCCCCCGGCCATGGCGATGGTCAGCCCCGTCCCGGGCGTGCCGGCCGTTGCATCGACGAAACCCATGGCGATGGGATACCCCAGCGTCGGCGACTGGATCGCACTGGTGACCCGTCCGACGGCGGTGGTGCCATGGCGGATCATGTCGCCCTGGGCCGCCGACGTCGCGCCGTCCAGCCGCAGCCCGATCAGACGGCGATGAATGCCCGCCTCCCTGATCCGCACCAAGGCTTCGCGGCCGGCGAACGATGGCTTGTTCAGATCCACCATCCAGCCGAGCCCGACCTCGAACGGGTTGTGGCGCCAGTCGAAGTCCTGACCGACGTTGATGATCGCCGCCTCGGTGCGACGGATGTTGAGGGCCTGGCTGCCGCACAGCTTCATGCCATCGGGACGGCCCGCATCCCAGACTCCCTCGAACATCTTGGCCGCCTCGGGCACCGCGACATAGATGTCGAACCCGAGCTCGCCGGTGTAGCCGGTGCGGGACAGCAGCACGGGTACGCCACAAAGCTTCGTCTCGCCGGTCCCATAGTAGGAAACCGTGGCGAGATCGCTCGACGCCACCCGCTGCAGGATATCCCGGCTGCGCGGCCCCTGGATGCTGGCGACATGGATGTCATCGAGGAAGCTCGTCACCGTCGCGTCGCGCCCGACCGCATGGGCGTAGATCCACTGCTCGGCGTGGGCCGGACCGCCGACCCACCAGAACCGATCCCGACTGAATCGGATCAACACCCCGTCCTCGACGATGCCGCCGTGGTCGTAGCACATGATGCAGTAGAGACAGCGGCCGTCGCGAAGGCGCGTGAGGTCGCGCGGGACCAGATCGTTCATGACGGCCAGGGCATCGGGACCCCTGACCTCGATCGGCTCCTCGCCGGTCACGTCCCACAGCCCGGCGACGTTCCGCGTCGCCCAGTACTCCTCGAGGGGATCGGTGATGTAGTCCGGTTTCAGGTAGGAGTTGTGCAGCTTGTACTGCTTGGCGTAGCGCCCGATCACGGGGAAGAAGGCTGTGCGCTTCAGCCCGCCCTTCAGCCGCATCTCGCCCGTCGAGTAGGGCGGCGCGTCGGTCATGGCGACGAACGTGGTCGGAATGATCATGCAAGCCGTCCGGAGAAAAACGTAGGGGCGGGTCTTGGACCCGCCCCTACAGCGAGGCTAACGCGGCAGCCTAGTCGGAGCAGGCCAGATCCTCGTAATTGACGTTGAAGTTCTGCGCATGCGGCTCGTAGCCCGTGCAGGCGCTGCGGATGCCGGCGACCTGATGGATGAACAGGCCGACGATCACCCCGCCTTCCTCGGCGAGCAGCTTCTGCGCCTGCTTCAACGTGTCGACTCGCTTGGTCGCGTCGAGCTCGGTACGAGCCGCCTGCAGCAACGCCTCGAAGTCGTCGCGAATCCAGTGCGTCTCGTTCCAGTCCGTGGTCTTGGTGTAGGCGACCGAAAGGCCCTCGATCGGCGGGCGGATCGACCAGCCCGACGTGACGAACGACTGCTTGAGCCAGATGTCGTCCCAGTAGCTGTCGGGCGGGGTCACGTTCAGATTGACCGTGATGCCCGCATCGGCGGCCATGGCCTTGTACGCCTCGGCGAACTTGGTCATGCCCGGGATGCCCTCGGACGTGTACAGGTCGATCGTCAGGCCGTCGGGATACCCCGCTTCGGCCAACAGGGCCTTGGCCTTCTCGACGTCGCGCGCCAGCGGCTCGCTGGTGAAGGCCGAGGGCCACGACGATGGCACCGGGTTGTCGTTGCCGGGTTCGCCGAAGCCGAGAACGACCGTATCGACCAGCGCCTGCCGGTCGACGACAAGCTTCATGGCTTGCCGAACCTTCAGGTTGTCGAAGGGCGGCTTGTCGATCCACATCGAATAGGTCATCGACGTGCCGGCCCCGGTCTCCAACAGGTTGATGTTGGAATCCTCCTTAAGCACCGGGATCGATGCCGCATCGACGCTCAGCACCAAATCGGCCTCGCCCGATTGCAGGGCCACCGACGCCGTCAGGCCTTCCTGGGCGACGGTGATGCGCAAGCACTCGGACAGGGGCAGGCCGGCCTTCCAGTAGTTCGGGTTCTTGCGGAAGACGCGGATGGGATCGGACACGTTGAACTTCTCGACCATGAACGGACCGGTGCCGACGGCGGTATTCTTCATGCCCTCGGCGGTGGCACCCTCCGGAACGATCAGGGTGAATTTGGTGGTGAACAGCAGGGGCAGCTCGGCGATCGGCTCGGCGGTCGTGAACTGGACGGTGTTCGCGTCGATGGCGGTGATGCCTTCCGGCGTCAGGAACGACAGCACGGCGGCGGCCGGCGAGGCGAGCGCCGGATCGATCAGACGCTTGTAGGTGTAGATCACGTCGTTCGCGTCGAAATCGCTGCCGTCATGGAACTTCACGCCCTGCCTCAGGTGGAACGTCCATGTCTTGCCGTCGTCCGAGGCCTCCCAGGATTCGGCGAGCTCGGGCACGACCTCGAACTTGCCGTTCAGGTCGACCAGCCGGTTGTAAATCCCGAACACCAGGATGGCATCGTCGGACGAGGTCTGGACCGACGGATCGAGCGTGAGCTTCTCGCCGCTCGATTCATTGCCGATGATCTTGACGCATTCCTCTCCCGCGGCACGCGCCACGGCGGGCGCGAGGCCGAAGGCCAAACCCAGGGCCGCTAACGTGGCCCAGTTGTTTCGCAGATTCATAGTTTCCCCCCCTTGTTTCTCGCCGCTCTGGCTGACGCGACGGCCGCAACCTAGGGCCGGTTCACGGCCGCGTCAACGCACATGGTTTACGATTAGAAGTGCATGTATTGGGTGGCCGCGTGCGGTGCCATGGCCTGGCGGTGCTCGGCGACCGCCGCAGGGTCGAGATCGGCTGCGGGCGGTCGTTCCAAGATGACCGTGCCGTGGTCCCTGCCGCGCACC
>SHVY01000041.1 GCA_009694045.1 Alphaproteobacteria bacterium
GGGTCGTCGGCGAGGTCCGATGCATTCGCGAAGACGATGCGGACGTTGGCGATCGTGCCGTCGGCGGCGATGTTGTAGGTCCCGACGATGTCGCTCTGGTCCGTTGCCCCGCTCACGAACAACATGGTCACGACGTGGTCGAACTCCAGGGTCAGGGCATCCTGGTCGACGCCATTGGGGTCGTCGGGGTCCGGTGGCGTGAAGGCTGGAACCTCGGACAGGTCGTGCTCGGCTGGCACGGAGTTCATGAACACCGCGTGGTCCTCGCCCACGTCGACGATCGGCGGATCGTTGAGGCCGCCCTGATTTAGGATCACGACGCGGTCGGCGAACACCAGGGTTTCGACCCTGGACAAGGTGTCGGTCCCGTCGGTGTCCGCCGTATCGGAGACGATCAGGGTGCCGTCGCCCTCGACGAACTCGTAGCGGTCGAAGGCGCCGGAGAATACACTGGTATCCCGACCGGGGCCGCCGACCAGAAGATCGTCGCCGCCGCCGCCCTCGAGCACGTCGTTGCCGCCCTCGCCCCGGAGGATGTTGTCGCGGCCGTCGCCGCGCAAGACATCGTTGCTGGCGTCGCCGACGATATTCTCAATCCCGCGCAGGACATCCTCGCCGAGGATCGGATCGCCCGTCGCCGTGCCGGCCTCCAGATCGACCTCGATGTCTTCGGTCGCGCTGCTGTAGACGACGGTGACGCGGCCGTCGCCGCCGTCCAGCAGATCGTCGCCGCCGTTGCCGCGCAGCACGTCGGCGCCGGTTCCACCGAACGCCGTATCGCTGCCTCTGGTTCCGTTGAAGACGCCGCCGCCCGGCCCGAGCCGTACGATGCCGTCGCCGACGACGTCATCGTGATGGTCGTCGCCATCGTCGTGCCCGCCGCCCGCCACGACGTTCGGCGGCTCGGACGTCGCGTCGTCGTCGTCTTCCTCGGGCCGGGCGAAATTGAACCACGTGACGCGCGCCCCGCCGATATCCAGGGTGACGTCGACGAATCCAGGGCTTGCTCCAGACTCGCCGCCCGCCCCGTTGGGCAGCAGGAACCACTGTTCGCCGCCGTCCTCCAACGAGACCTTGAGCCCCACGTGGGTCCCGCGCACGCCGGCGACCGCAAGCGGCGAGTTGATCACGAGATCGCTCGGCTCGCCGCTGGTCAGGCTGAACACGCCGTTCAGCACCGAGATTGAGAGTTGGCCCTCGCCGGAACCCGGCTCGTAGATGAGTTCGTCGAGGACGATGCTCGCGTTCTCGTCGATGGCGAGGGTCGTGCCGTCGAGCAACACCAGACCGGCGGTGGAGCCAGGCCCGCTCTCGACCACGTCGCCGGCGTACAGCAGGCTGTCGGCGGCCAGGGCCTCCTGGGATCCGTCGGCATGGGTCGCGGTGACGACGCCAACGACCGTCTCCGCCCGGGCGATCGCCGTGCCCTCGAACTCGCCAAGCTGGGCGTATTGCCAAGCGGCCCGGGCGGCTGGCGCCCAGGACTCCGAAGTCAACCCATTGGCGCCGAGCGACATGCGACCTCCAAGCCCAATATTGGTACCAGAATGGCTCGCGACGATCCGCCGATTTTACTGGTAATTCCGTTGGTTAACGAGCGACGGTTCGTTGGAGAACCCATCGATTCCATGCATCAGATGAAGGCAATAGCGCCGGTGCCCCCGCCGGTTGGCAAGCGGAACTGGTTGCCATCGGCGGCGAGCGGGTGCCCGTCGCAGGTGGCCGACCGGATGCGGTTCGCGCGGACCGACGGCAGCGTGAACCAGCGCGATCCGGAGGGGTCGGCCGGTGCGATCGCCTCGAACCTCTCCCTGCCGATCCGCAGGCCACGCCACCGCCCCCGCGCGTCCGTGACGAAGATCGGCTCATCGTTGCGGACGAGCGTGAGACAACCGTCGCGCACCGTGACCGTCGCCGTGCCGACGGGCGTGACGATGGGTCCGATCGCCACGTCCTCGCCCCGATTGGTGAGAGTCCACCCCTCCCAGGGGTCGACATCGATGGTCTCCGCGACCTCGATCAGGGTGAGCAAGGCGCCCCAGGCGTAGAACCAGTCGGTGTCGGGTTGGTCGCGGATTTCGCCGGTGACGGCGCTGAAGTTCTCGCCGCAGTGCCGATCCGTCTCCCAGTTGCGCATGAACAGGCGATGACTGCGCCGGGCGAACTCGCGGGCCACGTCCGCGAACCCGGCGCGGCGCAGGCCGTAGTAGGTGATGATGTTCAGCGGCGGCCACACCCGCCCGCGCCAGTACACGTTGTCCGCGAACGCGGGATCGTCCCGCGAGACGGAGGGTGCCACCCATTCGCCCCAGAACTCCCGCTCGTTCAGCAGGTGGCGTTCGACCAGCGCCTTGGCCTGATCGGGCGAGGCCGCCCCGGCGATCAGGGGAAGAAGCTCGTGGGCGCCAGGCTGCGGACGAAGCGCCCGCTCCACAGCCGGTTGGCGAACACCTGCCGGTCCGAGTCCCAAAGCTCCGCCGCGATGCGCGCCTTGAGCCTCTGGGTGCGCGCCGCGACGGCCGCCATGTCTTCGCCAAGCGCACGGCCCATCAGCCCCAGCATCTCGCCGTCCAATGCAAGGAGGCTGTTGAGTGCCACGTCCTCGCAGTCGAGAGTCCAGGTCGCCTCCACCAGTTTCGCCTCGTCGTGGACCGGCGAGTTGTCCATCATCGACTCGTCCTTGGCCGCGAGCTTGGTGCCTCGGTACAGGCCGCGGCCCACGGGCGAGGTGCCGTATTCGAGTAGCCCGTTCTTGTTGCCGTCCCGCTTCCGCCACCACCATTCGTGATTGGCGCGTAAAGGGGGATAGGCCCGCTCCAGCAGCGACAGGTCGCTCGTGCGCAAATACAGCAGCCAAGTGACGAACGCTCCGATGGGCGGCTGCGAGCGATCGACCCAGGCGTCGTTGCCGGTCAGCAGGCAGGGCAGGTTTCCGGCCGGGGTCGCGCCGGCCAGGACGGCGTTCACGTTGTCGCGGGCGACCCGGGGGTCGATCAGGCTCGCCATCAGTCCGTGGTAGAACACGTCGTCGAGCCACACCCCGAAGCCGCCGAACTTCTGCGCCACCCAGTTGCGGCTGAGGCTGGTGTAGGAGCGCCGGTTCACCGGGTCCCACACCGTGTTCCAGCCGACCACGTCGCGGATCGCGTCCAGCCCACCGGCACCGGAACCCTGATGCCGCGCGGGTTCCCCTCGCGGACCCTCGCCCGCCAGGGCGGCGCGGGCCGCCGCGATTCCGCCGACCGCCACGGCGAAGCGATGACGGGGCATCTCTTCCAGGTTGTAGCGGAGCGCCGCCACCGGCCCCTTGGCATCGCGCGAAGCCAGGTAGAAGTAGCCGTGCTCCCGGTACTCCTCGCCCAGGGCATCCAAGCTCGAATGAAAGGTGACCATGAGCGGAACCCGTTCGCCGGCACGGCAACCTCGCTCCCGCCGACCTTGCCCGAAACCGAGCCGGTTGCCTCGTCGACGTGCCAGGCCGGGTCGGCTCAGTCCTCGGCCTGGAGCACGAGCAGCACGAGCAGCACCCAGAAGCGCAGGCCCCATTCGCCGAACCGTTTCGTCGTCCACGACCCCAGGACGGCGTCATCGCCGACCTTCTCGTAGGCCAAGGCCAGCTCGGTGCCCGCGTGCGTGACGTCGAGGGCGATGCGGGCACCGTCGATCGCGCGCGGTCCCAGGCGCACATCGTCGCCGGGCGGGAACCGGGTAAAGGCATTCCGGCTGGCGGCGTAGGCGCAGGCGCTGACCCGGAGGCCGATCGGCAAATGGATCAGGTCCGCCGGGTAGACGCTGTCCCAGGTGTTCCAGGCCCGCGCGGCGGCGATCGCGCCGCGATACGTCAGGGGTTTCGCCATGCCCGCACGATCTCCTCGGTGGTCAGCAAAGCGATCTGGTCGGGAAGGCGCGGATAGATCTGTTCCAGCATCGCCCCGTGGGCGGGCAGGGAGCTTCCCGTGACCGCGTCGCGCGCGACGATCACGCGATAGCCGCGATCGACCGCCGACAGCACAGTGGCCAGCACGCAAACATCGGTCTCCACCCCGCTGAAGATCAGGGTCTCGCCGCCGATTCCAGCCAGGACCTTGATGAAGTCGCCGCTGACGAACGCCGAATAGGTCATCTTGTCGGCGACCAGTCCCGGCGGCACCAGGGCGCGCAAGGGGGCGACCAGATCCTGCAACGCCGGATCGAGCGATTGCAGCGTCATCTCCGACCAGCGCTGGTAGTGGTCGCGCCAGGCGCCGTCCGCCGCCTCGGGGTCCTCCGGCACCAGGAAACGGGTATAGATCGCGCGTTCGGGCCTGGCCCGCGCCAGCCGAAGAACGTTCGGCAAGACCGCGTCGAAGCTCGGCACGTGCCAATCGGTCGCCTCCGCGAACAGGCGTTGCATGTCGACGCAGACATGCACCGCGTCGGCGGCGATCGCGAGAGGGGTCACGGCTGGACCACGACCGAGTGACGGGGCGAGAACACGGCAACCACCGCGGTGCCGGGATCGTTCACCTCGGCCGCCCGGTTCTGGGCGAACACGGTCAGGTCGCGTCCTTCGGTCGCCACGATGTAGGTGACGCTGTTGCCGGAATAGACCACCTGCTTCACCGTCCCCGGGATGCGGTTCACGCCCGCGTCCACGGGTGTGTTGGGCGGCACGAGCTCGATCTTCTCCGGCCGCACCGCGACGATCGCTGTGGCGCCCTGGGCCGGTAGATGACCCTCGGTCCCGAGCGCCCCGAAGCCCTTGCCCGTGATCCGGCCCGGGCCCGCGACCTGACCGTTGAACAGGTTCGCATCGCCCAGGAACCCGGCGGCGAACACGGTGGCGGGGCGCTCGTAGACCTCGTGCGGCGTCCCCACCTGCACCAGCTTCCCGTCGTTGATCAGCGCGATGCGGTCGGAGAGGGTCAGGGCCTCCTCCTGATCGTGGGTCACGAAGATCGCCGTGATCCCGACCTCGCGCTGGATCTGGCGCAACTCGATCTGCATCTGCTGGCGCAGGCGGCGGTCCAGGGCGCCCAAGGGCTCGTCCAGCAGCAGCACCCGGGGCCGCGTCACCAGTGCGCGGGCAAGCGCCACCCGCTGCTGCTGCCCGCCGGAAAGCTGGCGCGGCCGCCGCTCGGTCATGCCGGATAGGCGCACCAGCTCGAGGATCGCCGCCACCCGACGGGCGATCTCATCCGAGGGTTCGCCCCGCACGGACAGGCCGAATGCCACGTTCTCGAACACCGTCATGTGCGGAAACAGGGCGAAGTTCTGGAACACCATGCCGAGATCGCGGCGGTGGGCGGGCAGGTTGTGGATCGGCTCGCCACCCACCATGATCTCGCCGGCGTCGAGCGACGCGAACCCGGCCACGGCCCGCAGCAGGGTCGTCTTACCGCTGCCCGACGGGCCCAGCAGCGCAAAGAACTCCCCGTCCTCGAAGACCAGCGACACGTCGTCGAGCGCCTTGACCGGACCGTAGGCTTTGCACAGGCCGCGGACCTCGACGCCCGCCATCTCAGCGCTCCCCGCCGAAGCGATAGAGCCGGGCGACCAACAGCATCATGCCCATCGATACCAGGATGATGATCGCCGAGATGGCGTTGACCTCGGGGGTGAAGCCCTTGCGGATCGCCGTGTAGATCTCCACGGGCAGGGTCGAGACCCCCGGCGGTGCCAGGAAGTACGAGATCACGAACTGGTCGAAAGAGACGGCGAAGGCGAACAGCCCGGCGGCGATGATGCCCGGCGCCATCACCGGGAACGAGACCCGCCAGAACGTCTGCCACGGGTTCGCGCCCAGGCTCGCGGAGGCCTCCTCGAGGACGATGCCAAAGCTCGTGAGCCGCGCGCCGACCACGACGATGACGTAAGGGAGCGACAGGGCCACGTGCCCGAGCAGAATCGCGTGCAGGCCCCGCCCGATCCCGGTCCAGAAGAACAGGACCAGCATGGCGGTGCCGATGATCAGCCAGGGGATCGTGATCGCCGGCAGCAGCAGCAGGCGCAGCAGCGTCCGCCCGCGGAACTTGAAGCGGGCGAAGGCGAGCGCAGCCATGGTGCCGAGGATCGTCGCGATCACGGTGTTGGCGATGGCGATCATCAGACTGTTGCCGCTGGCGGTCAGCAGCCGATCGTTGCCGACCAGGCTGGTAAACCAGATGGTATCCCAGACGATGGGCAGCTCGTACAGCGGCGACCGGTTGAAGGCCATCACCGTCATGACGACGATCGGCAGGTAGAGAAAGACGAGGATCAGGGCGAGGAAGACCTGGGCGAGGCGGGAGCCGACGGTCATGCGACCCCTCCCTCCAGGCCCGCCAGCTGGCGCTTGAGCAGCGGGTACGCGGCGATCATCACCAGGAGCACGATCGCCAGCAGGATGTACGACAGCGCAGCACCGAGCGGCCAGTTGAAGACGGTCGTGAACTGGTCCTCGATCACCGTCCCCAGCATCATGCCCGAGGTGCCGCCGAGAATGCGGGGCTCCATGAACGAGCCGATGACCGGCACGAAGATCAGGATCATGCCGGCCAGCAGACCGGGGAGGCTGAGCGGCAGGATCACCCTGCGAAAGGTCGTCAGGCTGGAGGCACCGAGGCTGCGCGCCGCCTCGATCAGGCTCTCGTCGATCGCCTGCAACGACAGGTAGCAGGTCAGGATCAGGTACGGCACGAACGAATGCACCAGCCCGATCACGGTCGCCGGGTAGGAGTAGAGGATGTCGAGCGCCGGGGCGTCGGGCGCCACGAAGTGGACGAGCTGGTCGAGGAACCCGCCATTGCGCAGGACGATCGTCCAGGAGAAGACGCGGACGAGGGTATTGCTCCAGAACGGCAGGACAATCAGGAGGAAGATCGCCTCGCGCCAGCGCCCGGGGACGTGGCGGGCGAGCGCGAGCGCCGCCGGGTAGCCGAGCATGACGCACCACAGCGTCACGTCGATCCCGAGGCGGAGCGAGGACCAGGTCAGATCGACGTAGAACCCCTTGTCCAGGTAGGCGCCGTAGTGCTTCAGCGTGAATTCGGCCTCGCGCCCGCCCATCGGTGCAACGGTGAGGAAACTGAACAGCAGCATCGCGCCCAGGGGCACGAAGATCGTCAGCATGAGCCACAGATAGGCCGGCCCGGTCAGGCTGGCGATGGCCAGCCGCGCACGCCGTCTGGTGCTCACCCCGCCCCTACCTCGTTACCTATGGCGCAACGTGCTACTCGGCATAGTAGACCTTATATCTCGGACCAGAGATCCAGGTACTGCTGGCGCCGGTCGTCGGGGATCGGGCCCATGAACTGCAGCCGTTCGCCCACCGTCGGGTCGGCGAAGGCCACGCGGTTGAAGGCGTCGGCGGGAAGCTGCGCCATGGCGTCGTTGTTGGCCGAGGCGGGCGCGCCCACGTCGGTGTCCCACTTGACGTAGAAATCGGCCGAATCCATGAAATCGATGAAGGCGTGGGCGCCGTCGGGATTGGGGGCCCCGGTGGCGATCGACAGACCGTCGAGCCAGGCGATGACGCCTTCCTTCGGGATCACGAACTCGACCGGCAGGCCGAACGCCTTCTTGCTGCGGGCGGCCGAGCCGGACCAATAGACCGACACGTCGAAGGCATCGCCGGCCAACAGCTTGTTCCACTCGTCCTCCGACGACCAGTAGGTGGCGATCTGCCCCTTGAGCGACCGCAGCTTCTCCTTGATCGCGTCCATGTTGGTCGGATTGTTCATGTCCTGGCCGGTGGCGATGGCCGCGAGCTGCACCGCTTCGACGGCGTCGTCGCGCCAGCCGATCCGTCCCTGGTACGCCGGGTCCCACAGGATCTCGATGGACTCCGGCCGGGCCGCGAGCTTGTCGGTGTTGTAGGCGAAGCTGGTCACGCCCCACAGCCAGGCGACCCCCATGACCTTGCCGTCGATGTTCAGCATGGCGTTGTCGCGGAAGCTCGGCGTCAGGTTGTCCCAATTCGTGATCTTGGCCGGATCGATCGGCTGGATCAGGCCTTCGCGCGCGGCGTCGCCCGTGAACGAGCTGTTGACCAGCACCACGTCATAAATGCCAGGGCTGGTGCGCAGCTTGGTGAGCATCTCCTGCTCGGAGGTGAAGTAGTCGTTCTCCACCTCGATGCCGGTCCTCTCCTCGAACAGCTGCATCGCCCAGGGCTCGTCCGTGCCGTAGCCCTGCCAGTTCAGCACCCGCACCGTGCCCTCGGCGTATGCCACCCCTCCCGGACCGACGATGGCAGCACCCAGGGCCAAAGCCGCAATCAGCGGCCGTCGCGCCATGCGTGAAACGCCCATATCTTCCTCCCCACGTATTGTCGTTGCGGCCGAGGCGGCATTGATGCGGTCCCTAGGCGGGCTGTCAAGCCCGTGTCCGCTTGAATGCGCTCCGGCTTTCGGCGAGGGTGGATGCGCGAGATCGGGAGGGGGCGATGGCGGAACAGGCGGCGGTAGGACGTGCCGGCAGGTTGGTGATCCGCAACGTCGGGTTGATGCTGTCGGGCGATCTGGCGCGGCCGATCCTCGATGCCGACACCGTGGTCGCCGAAGAGGGCCGCATCGTCGCCGTCGGCAAAGCCAAGGACTTGGATACGGGCGACGCGGCGACGGTGATCGACGCGCACGGCACGGCCCTGTGTCCCGGCCTGATCGACAGCCATGTGCATCCGGTGTTCGGCGATTGGACCCCGCGCCAGAACCAGCTCGGCTGGATCGACAGCTTCCTCAACGGCGGGGTCACGACCATGGTGTCCGCCGGCGAGGTGCATCTGCCGGGGCGCCCGCGCGACATCGTCGGCTTGAAGGCCCTGGCGATCACCGCGCAGCGGGCCTTCGCCGGTTTCCGGCCCGGCGGCGTCAAGGTCCTGGCCGGCGCGCCCGTGCTCGAACAGGGCATGGTGGAGAACGACTTCAAGGAGCTGTCCGAGGCCGGGGTGACGCTGCTCGGCGAGGTCGGGCTGGGCGGGGTCAAGGCCGGGGAGGAGGCGCACCGCATGGTCGCCTGGGCCCGCAAGTACGGCATCCAGAGCACCATCCATACCGGCGGCCCGTCGATCCCCGGATCCGGGCTGATCGACCGCGACGTGGTGATGGCGGCCGACGCCGACGTGATCGGCCACATCAACGGCGGCCACACCGCGCTGCCGCTCGACCAGATCCGCGACCTGTGCGCCGACACCACCCGGGCGATCGAGATCGTGCACAACGGCAACGAGAAGGCGGCGCTGCACGCGCTGCGGGTGGCCGCCGAGATCGGCCAGCTCCCGCGCGTGATCCTCGGCACCGATTCGCCGGCCGGTTCTGGGGTCCAGCCGCTGGGCATCCTCAGGATGATCGCCATGCTGTCCGCGCTCGGCGACATTCCGGCGGAGCAGGCAATCTGCTTCGCTACCGGCAATACGGCGAAACTGCGCCGGCTCGACGCCGGGCTGATCGCCGAGGGCCGCGCCGCCGATTTCGTCTTCCTCGATCGCGCCCAGCACACGGCGGGCCGGACCCTGCTCGACAGCATCCGGCTGGGCGATCTCCCCGGCATCGGCATGGTGGTGATCGACGGCCTCGTCCGCTGCGGACGCAGTCGCAACACACCCCCGGCCACCGCCGTGCCCGAGGTGGTGGGGGGCTAGACCGGCAGGCGGATCAGGGCGCGGAGCCCGCCGAGGCGCGAGGTGGAGAGCTTGAGGTCGCCGCCGTGGCGGCGGACCGCGTCGCGGGCGATGGTGAGCCCCAGCCCCACGCCTCCAGTCTCGGCGTTGCGCGATTCGTCCAGGCGCAGGAACGGCTTGAACACGTCCTCGCGGGCCTCCTCGGGGATGCCGGGACCGTTGTCGTCCACCGCGATCTCGATCGCGCTGGGGGTGCGGTAGGCCGCCACCTCGATCTGGCGCGCGTAGCGCAAGGCGTTGTCGATCAGGTTGCCGATGGATCGGCGGATCGCGTCGGGCCGCACCTCGACGGTCAGGGGCTCGCGTGCGGTCAGCGTGATGCTCGCGGCCCCCGCCGGCGAGCGGTCGACGATCTCGCGCAGCATGCCGACCAGATCGGTCGGGGCCGGCATTTCGGTCTCCTCGCCCCGGGCGAACGCGAGGTATTCCTCCACCATGCGCTCCATGTCGCGCACGTCGGTAGCGAGATTGTCGCGGCCCTCGCCCGGCGGCAGCATGGCGAGTTCGAGCTTCATCCGGGTCAGCGGAGTCCTGAGGTCGTGGCTCACGCCGGCCAGCATCTGGGTCCGCTGCGACACCTGGCGCTGGATGCGCTCGCGCATGGCGAGGAAGGCGGCCGCCGCGCGGCGAATCTCGCGCGCGCCTTCGAGCCGCAGCGGCACGTCGGTGCGGCCCTTTCCGAACGCCTCGGCGGCCGACGCCAGCCGCCGGATCGGCGCAACCTGCTTGCGCAGAAAATGCACGGCGAGACCGATCAGCAGCACCGACGCTCCCACCATCCACATCAGCGTGACGTAGGCGGTGCCGCTGAACAGTCGCTCGCGGCGGATGACGACCTCGAGCACGCCGTCGTCGATCGCGACGCGAATCCGCACGTCGGTCGGAAGCTGATTGGACTCCACCACCGCCGGCCGCCGCACCTGCTCCTTGAGCGCGCGGTCGAGCCAGCGCTCGAGCATGCCGGTCGGCCGGGGACCGCCGTCGGCGGGCAGCCGCTCGCCGGGCAGAATGCGGATCCGCAGTCCGAGCCGGCTTCGTGCCATAGCCAGCACGTCCGCCCTCGCCGCGTCTCCGTCGGCCCGTTCCAGCAGGGCGACGATCAGCCCCGTCTCCCCCGCCGCCGCGGTGGCCAGCTGTTGGGTGATCTTGTCCAGGTGCAGCTCGAAGAAGACCAGGGCCACCACGACCTGGAGGATGATCGGCGGCCCGACGATCAGCAGCAGCGAGCGGCCGAACAGCGAACGCGGGATCAGCCGCTTGAGGCGCATCACGAGTCCGGCACCAGCATGTAGCCTTCGCCCCACACGGTGCGGATGTAGCGCGGCGCCTTGGGGTCGGGCTCGACCTTGCGGCGCAGGCGGTTGACCTGCACGTCGATGGTGCGCCCACGGCTTCGCAGCCTCGCTTGCTGCGCCAGAACCTCGCGCTTGACCGGCGATCCCGGTTGGCGGGCCAGGGCGGCGAGCAGCGCGGCTTCGGCGGGGGTGAGCCGGACTGGTATCCCGTCCCGCGTCAGGGCGGCGCGAACCGCATCGAACAGGCACGCGCCCAGGCGCAAGGGGGCGGCGGGCGCGGGCGCGGGTGCGCGCGCCCGCCGCAGGATCGCCGCGATGCGCAAGACGAGCTCGCGCGGCTCGAAGGGTTTCACCAGGTAGTCGTCGGCTCCCGACTCGAGCCCCGCCACCCGATCCTCGATCTCGCCCATGGCGGTTAGCAGCAGGATCGGGACCTCGTGTTCGCGCCTGAGGCCGCGCGAGAAGTCCCGGCCGTTCTCGCCCGGCATCATCACGTCGACGACCAGCAGGTCGAAGTCGAAGGCGCGCATCTGCGCCCGGGCGGCGGCGGCGTCCGAGGCGGTGGTCACCCGGAAGCCATGCTCGGTCAGATAGCGCCGCAACAGGTCGCGCAAACGGCGATCGTCGTCGACGACCAGAAGGTGATGCTGCACTTCGACCGATCCGGTCATCCGTTCGCCAGTTTCTCCCGATCACCTTCGTTGATGATCCCGAGCAGAACCCGCTGGTATCCGGCCACCGCGTCGGCGCCGGCCTCGCGATAGGCGCGGGCGAGACGGGCCCGCTGGTTCTCGGACAGCCGGCGTTCCAGATCGACCCCCGTCGCGGTCAGCCGCAGCAGGCGCTGCCGGCGGTCATCCACCCCGGCGTGGCGTTCCACGAACCCCTCGCGCACCAGTTGCCCGAGGACCCGGTTGAGGCTCTGCTTGGTGATGCGGAGAATCCCCAGCAGCGCGCTCACCGTCATCCCGGGATTGCGGCCGACGAAGTAGATCGCCCGATGGTGGGCCCGCCCGAAGCCGTGGTTCGCCAGCATCGCGTCCGGCTCGGCGGTGAAGTCGCGGTAGGCGTAGAACAGCAACTCGATGCCGCGCCGCAACTCGTCCTCGCGGAGGAACAGCGGATTGGCGCTAGTTTTTATGTCAGCCATGTTGACTTATATAATCCATGCTACTAAAACAGGGACACTCATCGATTGCAGTGGAGCAAGGCCATGGCCCTCATCCCGTTCGACGATCGCGACGGCGAGATCTGGCACGACGGCGCCTTCGTTCCCTGGCGCGAGGCGAAGCTGCACGTCCTCACTCACGGCCTGCATTATGCCAGTTGCGTCTTCGAGGGCCAGCGCGCCTATGGCGGCAAGATATTCAAGCTGCGCGAGCATACCGAGCGCCTGTTCGGCTCGGCCGCGATTCTCGGGTTCAAGATCCCCCACACCATGGACGAAATCGACCGCGCGACCAACGAGCTTCTCCGCCGCCTGAAGATCGTCGACGGCTACATCCGCCCGGTGGCCTGGCGGGGCAGCGAAATGATGGCGGTGTCGGCGCAGCAGACCAGGATCCACGTGGCCATCGCCGCCTGGCCCTGGCCCAGCTACTTCTCGCCCGAGGCGCGCACCCGCGGCATCCGCCTGAAGATGGCCGATTGGCGGCGCCCGGCACCGGACACCGCGCCGACCAAGAGCAAGGCGGCGGGCCTCTACATGATCTGCACCCTGTCCAAGCACAAGGCGGAGGCTGAAGGCTTCCATGACGCCCTGATGCTGGACTACCGCGGCCTGGTTGCGGAAGCGACGGGGGCCAACGTCTTCATCGCCCGCGACGGCAAGCTGCACACGCCCGCGCCCGACTGCTTCCTCGACGGCATCACCCGCCGCACGGTCATCGACCTCGCCCGGCGCGCCGGCATCGAGGTGATCGAACGCCAGATCCGCCCCGAGGAACTGGACCGCGCCGACGAGGTCTTCCTCACCGGCACGGCGGCCGAGGTTACGCCCGTGGGCGAGATCGACGGCCGCAACTATCAAGTCGGCGCCATCGCCCGGCGGCTGATGGACGACTACGCCGCCGAGGTGCGCCGGGAGTAACCCGTGGCCCCGCCCGCCAGGCGCATCCCGCTCGACGCCGGCCCGGGTCGCCGCGCGGGCGCAAGGTGCCGCCGTCCCCGACCCACGAGCCAAGCCATTCCCATGAGTCCTCAGACCTTCGCCGCCCGGCCGTGTGCGGCCGTGCTCGCCCTGTTGCTGGCGACCGATGTCGCCGCCGCGGCGACACTCCTGCCGCACCGCGCGATCTACGACATGCGCCTGGCATCGCCTCGGGGGCAGAGTGGGGTCGAGGATGTCAGCGGCCGCCTGACGGTGGAATGGGCCGACGTCTGCGACGGCTGGACCGTCGACCAGCGCTTGGCCCTGGTGGTCGACTTCGGCGAGGAGATGGGGCCGCTGCGCACCTACTCGACCTTCGTGAGCTGGGAGTCGAAGGATGGGCTGGCGTTCCGCTTCGAGGATCGGACCTGGCACAGCGACGGGGGTCGCGAACGCCTTGGCGGCATGGCGCGTCTGCCGGGCCCGGGGGCGTCCGGCGAGGCGCACCTGACGGGTTCGGAGGAGACGGTGATCGCGCTGCCCGGAAGCACGATGTTCCCGACGCACCATTCCCTGGAGCTGATCGATCGCGCCCGGGCCGGCGAGATCTACGTCGTGCGGCTGCTGTTCGACGGGTCCTCGACCGAGGAGGTGAGCGAGGTCGCGACCGCGATCGGCGCCGAGGAACCCACTCCCGCCGATGCCGTCCCCGTACCCGGCGCTGATTCGGGCTGGCCGATGCGGCTCGCCTTTTTCCCCGGAGCAGGCGGCGACGATTAGCCGGACTACGAGATCGCCCTCCTGGTCCACGCCAACGGGGTCGCTCGGGAGATGGTGATCGACTACGGCGACTACGCGATCAAGGCCACCCTGACCCGGTTCGAGCATCTTCCCGACCCGGGCTGCTGATCAGGCCTGGGACAGCTCGGCGACGATCCGGGCCGCGAGCTCGGGCCATGTCGCCGCGCGATAGTGCGATGCCGGCGCCTGGCCGATCAGTCCGGCGAGCCGGGCGTGCCCCACGAAATGCAGCCGCCGGACGTGGTTCGCCTGCTCCGCCACGTCGGCGTGATGACTGGGGCTGTCGTCGATGAAGTAGACGGGCCCGGCCACCCGGGCGGCGAGCGCCCGAACCGGGGGCCCCTTGGATCCGAGGTTGGCGACCACGGGAAAATTCAGGCCGATGCGCGACAGCGCCACCCGCCGGTCCCCGCGGTTCGCGATCGGCAGGTTCGTCAGGACCACCACCTGGGCGAGCTTCGCGATCGCCACCAGACCTTCCCGCGCGCCCTCGATCACGCCGAGGTCGCGGGTCGACGCCGCGAAAAAATCCTCGACCAGCGCGCGGACGTTCGCGACCGGCCGGTCGTCGTCGATCCGCCGGATGTTGCCGTTGAGCTTGAATTCGCTCCAGGTGTAGTAGAGCCCGTCCCGGGCGAGGGACGCCTCGAACGCCGTCATGAAGTCGAAGATCACCTCGTCCGCGTCGCACAGCACCAGCGGGCGGTCGGGTGCGAGCGCGATCTCGGCGATCTGGTTGGCGACGTCGGGGTGGAGTTCGGTCATGGCCGGTCTTGTGCCGGGCGGGGGACCACCAGGTCAAGCCCGCACCGTGGTAGGGTTTCGCGCGGGATTGGCGGGAGAGGACCATGCACATCGACTTCAGCGGCAAGCGCGTGCTCGTGACCGGCGGCACCCGAGGGATCGGCCGCGGCATCGTCGAGGCGTTCCTGGATGCCGGCGCCCGGGTCGCCGTGAACGGGGCGAGCGCCGCGAGCACTGCGAAGGCGGTGGCCGAACTCGCGGTCGGTGCCCGCGTCGTGGCGGCGCCGGGATCGGTTGCCAACGTGGCCGAATGCCGCGCCCTGGTGGCCGCGGCGGTTGAAGGACTCGGCGGGCTCGACGTGCTGGTGAACAACGCCGGGGCGGGCGGCGGCAAGCCGGTGGAGGCGACCGACGAGGCCGCCTGGGACCGCATCATCGACACCAACCTGAAGGGCGTCTTCTTCGTCACCCAGGCGGCCCTTCCGGCCCTGCGGGCGGCCAAGGGCAACATCGTCAACATCGCCTCGGTGAACGGCCTGATCGGGGTGCCGAAGGGCTCGGTCTACTGCGCCTCCAAGGCCGGCGTCATCAACCTGACGCGCGCGCACGCCCTCGAATTCGCGCCCGACGTGCGGGTCAATGCCGTCTGCCCCGGAGGCGTCGACACGGACATGCTGCGGGCCCTCGCGGCGCGCCTCGCCGGCACGGTCGAGGCCGGCTACAAGGTGATCGCCGCCGATTGCGCCGGGCAGCACCGCATCGCCCACGTCCGCGAACTGGCCGGCCCGGTCCTCTACCTGGCGTCCGATATCGCGAGCTTCGTCACCGGCTCCATCCACGTGGTCGACGGTGGCGAAACGGTGGATTGACGGGGTTGCTTGACATGTCTGTCGTTCAGGTGGGCAGTTCAACTGTTGGAGAATTGATCTGATTCAACCGAACATGAGGCTATGGCTCGATGGCGTTGGTCGGGGTCAAATAGAAGTATCAGGTCGTCATCCCGGAGGCCGTTTGGGGCGAGATCGTGCTCGAAGTGGGAGATATTCTCGATGTCCGCGTGCGTGGAAAGGAGATCGTCTTTCGTCCCAAGGCCGTCGTCGATCGGGACGACGTGAAGAAGGCCGTCGAGGGGGCCTCGAGGATGTTCGCAAGGGACGGGTTTCCCCAGCCTTCGAGAGCGTTGAGGCGATGCGGAAGTGGGTCGATAGGAAGCGGTGAGGCTCCTGCTTCCGGCAAGGGCCGAGGAGGAGTTCAGGCGCCTGCCTGTGATGCGATGCCGTGGCGACCCGCGCGTTTTCTCGGCGACGCTACACCTCGAAGCCGCGCTCCCGTGCCTCGCGCACCAACCTGTCGCGCATCGCGAGCAGGACGCGCTCCAGCTTTGCGACGTCCGGGCTTGAAAACTCGTTGTAGTCGAGGAAGAGGAGATCGGCCAACGCCCGGCGTGCTTTCTCGTCGGCAAGCTTCGCGATCTCGCGGACGAGACTCGCGGCAAGGGGCGAATACACGTCACTGCCCGTGCACGACGATGTCCGTGAAGGGATGATCGCCGGGTTTTCCGTTGGGCATGAACCCCCGAACTACCCCCGCGCCAGCCAGTGCTCGACGAGCTGGCGGGCGATGGACAGGGGGCGGGGAAGCTTGAAGCCCGAAGGGTTGCGGACCTGGTCGCGGGTGAACCAGCGGGCGTCGGCGATCTCGCCCGGATCGAGGGTGAGGGCGTCGCTCTCCGCCACCCCGTGGAAGCCCAGCATGATCGAGGACGGGAACGGCCAGGGCTGCGAGGAGTGGTAGGTCACGTCGCGGATGCGGATGCCGACCTCTTCGTGGACCTCGCGCGCCACCGCCTCCTCCAGGCTCTCGCCCGGCTCGACGAAGCCCGCGAGGGTCGAATAGGTCATCTCCGGCCAGTTTGCCTGGCGACCCAGCAGGCAACGATCCCGGTGCTCGATCAGCATGATCACCGCCGGATCGGTGCGCGGGAAGTGGAGCGCGCCACAAGCCTCGTTGCGGCAGGCGCGGATGTGGCCGGCGCTTCGCGGATCGGTCGGCCCGCCGCAAGTGCCGCAGAAGCGGTGCCGCCCGTGCCAGGTGGTGAGGGCGCGGGCGTGGGCGAGCAGCGCCGCGTCGCCCCGTTCGACCATGGCGCCGATCGCCCACAGGTCGGCGAGTTCGGCCCCGCCGGCCAGGGCTTGAACGTCGGGTTCCTCGAGGTGCGAAACGTCGATGGCAAAATGGGCGGTTTCCTCGGCCAGGCCGAGGAAGGCGATCGCGGCGCCGTTGCCGAGGACGCTCGCGAGCTCGACGCGGCTCAACCGCACGGCCGTGCGGGGCTCGCCCCCGGTGATCAGACTGCGGGTGCGCCAGACGGGCACGAAGCGGCTGTCCGGGTCCGCCAGCAGCGCGTCGATCCAGGCCTCGTCGGTGCGGCGAAGGCCGACCCGGTCCAGGGCCGATCCGGCGAAGATGTTCACATGCGCCATGGCGGGAAGGTTGGCATAGCCGGCGCGGGTCGTCCACCAGGGTTGCGCCGGTGCGTGGTTATCGCCGATAGTGCCGGCGGGAGGCTGGCGCGGACGGAGTGCCTCGCCAACCCGGTCAGGTCCGGAAGGAAGCAGCCGTAACGGGCGTGCTCTGGGTCGCCTGCCAGCCTCCTACCGTGATTCCCCAACCGCCGAGCCCGATGGTCGACCCCACACCGCCGCCCTACCGCGTGCTGGCACGCAAGTACCGCCCCACCACCCTCGCCGGCCTGGTGGGGCAGGACGTGGCCGTCCGCACTCTAGGCAACGCGTTCGCGTCCGGGCGCATCGCCCAGGCCTACCTGCTGACCGGGGTGCGCGGGGTCGGCAAGACCACCACGGCCCGGATCATCGCCCGGGGTCTGAATTGCATCGACGGGCCCACCGCCGAACCCTGCGGCGTCTGCGTCCACTGCCGCGCGATCGGCGAGGATCGGCACTTGGATGTGCTGGAGATGGACGCCGCCAGCCGCACTGGCATCGACAATATCCGCGAGCTGCTGGACGGCGCCCGCTACCTGCCCACGTCGGCGCGCTACAAGGTCTACATCATCGACGAAGTCCACATGCTGTCGGAGAAGGCGTTCAATGCCCTGCTGAAGACCCTGGAGGAGCCGCCGCCCCACGTCCGCTTCGTGTTCGCGACCACCGAGATCCGCCGGGTGCCGATCACCGTGCTGTCGCGCTGCCAGCGGTTCGACCTGCGCCGGGTCGACGCCGAGGTGCTGGTCAAGCACTTCGCCAAGATCGCGGCCGACGAGGGCGTGGGCGCCGAGCCCGAGGCCCTGAGCCTGATCGCGCGGGCCGCCGACGGATCGGTGCGCGACGGCCTGTCGCTGCTCGACCAGGCGATCGCCCATGGCGACGGCACGGTTGCCGCGGCGACCGTGCGCGCCATGCTGGGCCTCGGCGATCGGGCGGCGGTCTACGACCTGTTCGAGCACCTCATGGCCGGCGCGATCGCCAAGGCCCTGGCCGAGCTGCAGCGGCAGTACGGATCGGGGGCGGATCCCCTGGTCGTGCTGCAGGACCTGCTCGAGCTCACCCACGGACTGACGCGCCTCAAGGTCGCGCCCGACGCGGCGCGCACCGGCACCGAGCTGGAGCGGGTGCGTGGCGCCGCCATGGCCGAGCGTCTTCCCATGCCGGTCCTCGCGCGCGCCTGGCAGATGCTGCTCAAGGGATTGGGCGAGGCTCGCCTCGCGCCGTCCACGCTGGCGGCGGCGGAGATGGTGCTGGTGCGCCTGGCCTACGTCGCCGATCTGCCGACGCCCGGGGAGCTGGTGCGGACCCTTGCTGGCGAGGCCGCGCCCCGGACCACGCCGGACCCCCGTCCGGCCCCCGGGGCCCGGACGCCGGAGGCCAAGGCGGTGCCGGCCATCCAGGCCCTCGTGCCGGAGGCTAAGGCGGCGCCGGCTCCGGCACCCGTGCTGGCGAACTTCGCCGACGTGGTCGCCCTGGCCGAGGCGCGGCGGGAAGCGGTCCTGGCGGCCCAGCTTCGCGGCAGCGTGCGCCCCGTCCGCTTCGAGGACGGTCGCATCGAGATCCAGCCGACGACCGACGCGCCGCCCCGGTTGGCGAACGACTTGGCCGAGCGCCTGCGGGCATGGACCGGCCGGCAGTGGTTCGTCACCATCGCCCCTTCGGGCGGCGGGCCGACCCTGCGCGAGGAAGCGGCGGCGGCTTCGGCCGCGCGGTTGCAACGGCTGGCCGCCGAACCCCTGGTTGCCGCGGTGCTGGCGGCGTTCCCGGGTGCGCGCATCGATGGCATCACGCCGCGGCCCGAGGGGCCACGGGAGAAAGGAACCAACAAGGCATGACGAATCTCGGCAAGATGCTGAAGCAGGCCCAGGCCCTGCAGTCGCAGATGGGCGCCATGCAGGCGCAACTGGCCGACATGACCGTCGCGGGTGTGGCCGGGGCCGGCATGGTCGAGGCGACCATGAGCGGCAAGGGCGAGCTCAGGGCCCTCAAGATCGATCCGGTCCTGGTCGATCCCAAGGACGTGTCGATCCTCGAGGACCTGGTGGTGGCCGCGATCAACGACGCGCGCGCCAAGGTCGACGCGACGGTCGCCGCCGAGATGGCGAAGCTGACCGGAGGCCTCAGCCTGCCGCCGGGCATGAAGCTGCCCTTCTGATCCCGGGACCATGGGCGGACCCGACATCGAGCGCCTGATCGGACTGGTCGCCAAGCTCCCGGGCCTGGGGCCGCGCTCGGCGCGCCGCGTGGTGCTCGCCCTGCTCAAACGCCGCGAAGCGCTGCTCGCGCCGCTCGCTGAGGCGCTGCGGGCCGCGGCCGAGCGGGTCCGCACCTGCTCGCGCTGCGGCAACCTCGACACCGCCGACCCTTGCGCCATATGCCGGGACGAACGGCGCGACCCCTCGGTGCTGTGCGTGGTCGAGGACGTGGCCGATCTATGGGCGATGGAGCGGGCCGGGGTGTTCCACGGGCGCTATCACGTGCTGGGCGGCACGCTCTCGGCGCTCGATGGGGTCGGGCCCGACGATCTCGACATCCGGGGCTTGCTGGCACGCGCGGGCGATGGCGCCGTGCAGGAGGTGATCCTCGCCACCAACGCGACGGTGGACGGCCAGACCACGGCCCACTACGTCGCCGAGCGACTGTCCGAACGGGGGCTGACGGTGACCCGCCTCGCGCACGGGGTGCCGATCGGCGGCGAACTCGAATACCTGGACGAAGGAACCCTGGGCGCCGCGCTCAAGTCGCGGCGGGCGCTGTAGCCTCGGCGACGCCCACCCGCAGGATCACGCCGTCGGCGCTGGTGACCTTGACCCGCATTCCGGTCGCGAGGTCCGGGCCGGCGATCTTCCAGGTGGTGTCGTCGACCCGGACCTTGCCGAAGCCGTTGACGATCGGCTCTTCCAGGGTGAACACCCGGCCGATGTACTGAGTGCCGCGCCGGTTCAGCAGCGGCTCGTCGGTCGGCGTCACCGGCACCCGCCGGCCCCATTTCCACCAGCCGGCGAAGGCCGCGAGGGCGAGCACGGCGAACAGGACGAGCTGTTGGCCCCACGCCATGTCCGGGAAGGCCAGGAGCACCGCCCCCACGAGCGCGGCCGCGAGCCCGAGCCAGAGCAGGAACGCGCCCGGCGCCAGCATCTCGAGGATGATGAGCAGGGTGGCCAGCACCCACCAATGCCAGAACTCCGCGTGGCCGAGGAGGGCGCTCATTTGGCCTCCTTCGCGAACGCCTGCTTGGCGATCTCGGCCACGCCGCCGATCGCGCCGATGACGCTGGAGGCATCGAGGGGAAGAAACAGCACCTTCTGGTTGGGCGAGTGGGCGAAGTCCTTCAACGCATCGACGTAACGCTGGGCGACGAAGTAGTTGATCGCCTGGATGTTGCCCGCGGCGATCGCCTCGGAGACCATCCTGGTCGCCTCGGCCTCGGCCTGGGCCGAACGCTCGCGCGCCTCGGCGTCGCGGAAGGCGGCCTCGCGCCGGCCCTCGGCCTGGCGGATCGCCGCCTCCTTCTCGCCCTCGGCCTTCAGGATCGCCGAACGCTTGAAGCCCTCGGCCTCGGTCACGACCGCGCGCCGCTCGCGCTCGGCCATCATCTGCCGCGCCATGGAATCGATCAGGTTCTGCGGCGGGGCGATGTCCTTGATCTCGATGCGGGTGACCTTGATGCCCCAGGGCGTCGTCGCCTCGTCCACCACGGTCAACAGCTTGGCATTGATCGCGTTGCGCTCCGACAGCAGGGAATCGAGCGCCATGGAACCCATCACCGTGCGGATGTTGGTCAGCACCAGGTTGAGGATCGCGAGCTCGAGGTCGGTCACCTCGTAGGCGGCCTTGGCCGCGTCCACGACCTGGAAGAACACCACGCCGTCGACCCGCACCACCGCGTTGTCCTGGGTGATGACGTCCTGGGAGGGCACATCCAGCACCGTCTCGCGCATGTTGATGCGCGAGCCGATGCGATCGGCGAGCGGCACGATCAGCGCGAGCCCGGGACGCAGCGTGTGGGTGTAGCGGCCGAATCGCTCGACCGTCCACTCGGCTCCCTGCGGCACCATCTTGATCCCGGCGCTGACCAGCACCACGGCGAGGACCACCAGGACCATGGCGAAGATCGTGAACCCGCTGATCAAGTCGACCATGACATCGTCTCCCGGCCGTTGCGCCGCGCGATCGCGCGTGCGGTCCACGATGGCAGCATATCGGAAGTACGTTGTCGCGGTTCAAGTGGTCCAACCCAAACGCTTGGCTCCCGAGCCTTGTGATTGGGACGGACCACAAAATGAGAGTCCTGCTTGGGGTTCGGCCCGACGGATCGGGATCGATCTGGCGGAGTCGAACCCCAAGGGGATGGCAAGGCACCGGCGGGCGCCGCGGTCCGATTTCCCCTTCGGAGCGTATTCCTGTTATGTTCCAGGCATGATCGACGCCGTGAACCTGAGCTTCATCCTTGCCGCCATCGTCGGGGCGATCGCCTTCCTCGGCACCGGCGTGATGCTGGGCCGACGGCTGCGCGGGGCCGAGGACGCGGGCGTCGCCGCGGCTCTCCTGGCCCAGCGCGACGATGCCGAGCGACGGTGCGAGCAGCAGGGCCGGGCGGCGGCGGGGCTGGACGAAGATCTGCGCGGGATGCGCGCCGAGGCCGTCGGCTTGCGTCAGCGACTGGCGGTGGCCGAGACCGGGCTGGACAAGGACCGCGAGAAGCACGCGGAGAAGCTGGCGCTGGTCGAGGCGGCGGAGGCGCGGCTGAAGACGGCGTTCCAGGCCACCGCCGCCGAGGCCCTTCGCGGCAACAATGAATCGTTCCTGGCCCTGGCCCAGGCGACCCTGACGACCCACCAGGAGATGGCGCGGGGCGACCTCGCCCAGCGGCAGGAGGCGATCGCCGGTCTGGTCGCTCCCGTGACCTCCGCCCTCAAGCTGTTCGACGAGAAGATCGTCGACCTCGAACGCCAGCGGATCGGCGCCTATGCGGGCCTCAACGAACAGGTGACGCACCTGCGCGAAGGCCAGCAGCAGCTCAAGTCGGAGACGGCGAACCTGGTACGGGCGCTGCGCGCGCCGCAGACCCGCGGACGGTGGGGCGAAATACAGCTCCGCCGCGTGGTCGAATTGGCCGGCATGCTGGAGCATTGCGATTTCGTGGAGCAGGAACATCACGCCCACGATGACGGGGCGATGCGCCCCGATCTGATCGTTCGCCTGCCCGGCGGTCGCAGCATCGTGATCGACGCCAAGGTGCCGCTGCTGGCCTATCTCGACTCGATCGAGGCCAGCGACGACGCGGTTCGCGCGGCTAAGCTGGTGGATCACGCCCGCCAGTTCCGCAATCACGTGAAATCCCTGGCGGCGAAGGCCTACTGGACGAAGCTGCCGATCACGCCCGAGTTCGTCGTGATGTTCGTCCCCGGCGACCCCTTCCTGTCGGCCGCGGCCCAGGCTGATCCGGGCCTCATGGATCAAAGCATGCAGGACGGTGTGGTCCTGGCTACGCCCTTCAGCCTGATCGCCCTGCTCAAGGCCGTGGCCTATGGCTGGCGTCAGGAGGGTCTCGCCAAGAACGCCGCCGACATCAGCAAGCTGGGCCGCGAGCTGCACGACCGGTTAGGCGTACTCGCCACCCACTGGACCCGGGTCGGCAAGGGCCTCGATGCGGCGGTCGATGCGTACAACGCCGCCGTGGGGGCGCTCGAAACCCGGGTGCTGCCCGCCGGTCGACGGTTCCGTGAGCTGCAAGCCGCGAGCGGCGACAAGGAGATCGCACCCCTGGTTCCCATCGAGCAGCGCGTGCGGGCGCTGCAGGCACCGGAAATGGTGGGCGCGGAGGATGAAGCGGTCTTGACGATGGAATCCCACGGCCATGCTTGACGCTCCTCTCCCCGTGACCTACGTACCGACCGCAGCTCGGTGACTTCGGTCGATCGTTCGCGGACATGGCCCTTCACTCCGTCATCATCGCCCCGGACAAACGTCTGAAGGCGACATCCAAACCGGTCGACAGCGTCGACGCCGGGATACGCCGCCTCATGGACGACATGTTGGAGACGATGTACGCGGCGCCCGGCATCGGGCTCGCCGCCATCCAGGTCGGCGTGCCGCTGCGGGTGATCGTCGCCGACCTGTCGCGCGAGGGCGAGCCGACCGAGCCCTTGCGGCTGGTCAACCCGGAGGTGCTGTGGCGCTCGCCCGAACTCGTGACCTATGAGGAGGGCTGCCTGTCGCTTCCCGAGCACTACGCCGAGGTCGAACGTCCAGCGCGGGCACGGATCCGCTACACCGACCACGACGGCCGGATGATCGAGCTCGAGGCTGACGGGCTCTTGGCCACCTGCCTGCAGCACGAGATCGACCACCTGACCGGGGTTCTCTTCGTCGATCACCTCTCCGCCCTGCGGCGGGGCATCATCCTGCGCAAGCTGGCGAAGGCGCGGAAGGCGACGATCAAGGCCTCGGTCTGACCGATGGGCCGACTTCGGCTCGTCGTCATGGGCACGGCCGCGTTCGCATTGCCCGTGCTGGCCGCCGTGCTCGACGCCGGCCATGTGGTCGCTTGCGTCTATACCCAGCCGCCGCGCGCCGCCGGACGTGGCCTGCGCCCGCGCGCCTCTCCCGTCCAGGACGCGGCCGAGCGGCACGGGCTGCCCGTTCGTTCGCCCTCCTCCCTCAAGGACCCTTCCGAACAGGCGGCGTTCGGCGCGATCGGCGCGGACGCAGCCGTGGTCGCGGCCTATGGGCTGCTGCTGCCGCCGCCGGTCCTCGAGGCGCCGCGCCTGGGTTGCCTCAACGTCCATCCGTCCCTGCTGCCGCGTTGGCGTGGGGCGGCGCCCGTCGCGCGGACGATCGAGGCCGGGGATGCCCTGACCGGCGTGACCATCATGCTGATGGACGCCGGTCTCGACACCGGGCCCGTCCTGCTGCAACGCGAGGTGCCGGTTCCCGCGCGCGCGCGGACCGGCCCGTTCGAGGCCGATCTCGCGGCCCTCGGCGGCCGGCTGATGGTCGCGGCTCTCGCCGGGCTGGACGAGGGTTCGCTCGTGCCCCAGCCCCAGGCGGCCGCGGGCATCACCTACGCCCCCAAGCTCGGGCGGGCCGAGGGTCTGATCGATTGGCGGCTGCCCGCCGCCGCGCTGGAGCAGCGGATCCGTGCCTTCGATCCCTGGCCCGGATCGCACGCCACGGTTGGCGCTGTCGGCCTGAAGGTCCTCGACGCCCTCGTCACCGACGGAGACGGCGCGCCCGGTACCCTGCTCGACGATCGGTTCACGGTCGCCTGTGGCTCAGGCGCGTTACGCCTGGACCGAGTTCGCCGGGCCGGCCGCGCCGCCACCTCCGGCCCGGACTTCCTGCGCGGCGCGCGCCTCGCGGTTGGCACCGTGTTGGGCTAGCGGCGTGCCACGCTACAGGCTCATCCTCGAATACGACGGAACCGGCTTCGTCGGCTGGCAGAAGCAAGGTCGCGGCGACTCGGTCCAGGCCGTGCTCGAGGCGGCGGTGCTCCGCTTCTGCGGCGATCGCGTGGAATTGGTCGGCGCCGGGCGCACCGATGCCGGGGTCCACGCCTTGGGCCAATGCACCCATGTCGATCTGACGCAAGCCTGGCCCGACGAGACGGTCAGGTCCGCCCTCACCTTCCACCTGCGGCCCTGGCCCGTGACGGTGCTGGCGGCGAGCGCGGTGGGGGATCGCTTCCATGCCCGGTTCGACGCCATCGGCCGGCACTACCGGTACCGCATCGTCAACCGCCGAAGCCCGCTCGCGATCGAGCGGGATCGCGCGTGGCACGTGGCCAAGCCCCTGGATGTGGACGCCATGGCGACGGCCGCTCGGGTGCTGGTGGGGCACCACGACTTCTCCAGCTTCCGCGCGGCCGATTGTCAGGCCCGGTCGCCGGTGAAGACCCTCGATACGCTCGACCTCCGCCGCGACGGCGACCTGGTCACGGTGACGGCCCGCGCCCGCTCCTTCCTGCATCGCCAGGTGCGGACCATCGTCGGGACCCTGAAGCTGGTGGGCGAGGGCGCCTGGGGCGCGGCCGACGTCGCCCGCGCCTTGGCCGCGCGCCACCGCGGGGCCGCCGGCCCGACCGCGCCGCCGGGCGGCCTCTATCTCGTGGACGTCAGCTACCGCGACGGGCCGTCAGTGTAGCCCTTGGGTCAGCACCGCGAGGCCGATGCCCATGAGCAGGTCGATCAGCACGAAGGCAATGGCGGTCCAGGTCGTGGTCTGGAGCGTCAGGCGGGTCACATACCATTGGTACACCAGGGCCGCCGCCAGGACCGCGAACGTCAGGATATCGCTCAATCCACCCAGCAGCCCGAGCCCGCCCAGGATCTGCACCGGCGACATCAGCAGGGATTGCCAAACGGATGCCCAGTTGGTGACCACGATCATCGGCACGTAGCCGCGCGATAGGCCGAGGAAGCGGGTCAGGAAGATCGCCAGGATCGGGAAGTCGATCCAGCTCACGGCGTAGAACAGCAGCTCCGCCGCGAGGGACCCGGAACCATCCGCGTCGGGCAGCGACCACAGGGCCAGGAGGTGGAGCGGCAGGACGATGCCGGCGGCGAGGAACGAGGACCAGAACCCGGCGCTGTCGAACGTGAAGAAGGTCATCCCGCGCGCATCGCCGTGCGCGAGCCGCCAGGCGCCGTACAGCGCGCCTACGATGTGCCGGCCATTCCACACGGATCAGGCGGGAAAGTAGGCGTCGAGCACCGCCCCGTAGACGGCGGTCAGCGTCTCCAGGTCGCGGACGCTTACCCGCTCGTCGATCTTGTGCATCGATTGCCCGACCAATCCAAGCTCGGCGACCGGGCAATGGTCCTTGATGAACCGCGCGTCGGAGGTGCCGCCCGTGGTGCTGAGTTCGGCGTTGCGACCCGTGGCGCGGGCCACCGCCTCCGACAGCAGATCGCTCAACGCCCCCCGCCGGGTCAGGAACGCCTCGCCCGAGACGCGGATGTCGAGGTCATGGTCGCCGGCGTGCTCGGCGCAGATGGTCTTCAGCCAACGCTCGAGGCTTGCGCCGGTATGGCGGTCGTTGAAGCGGATGTTGAACGCGGCGCTGCCCTTCGCCGGGATGACATTGGTCGCGGGGTTGTCGACATCGATGGTGGTCAACGCCAGGGTCGAGGGCTGGAACTCGGCGGTGCCGTCGTCGAGCTGGGTGTCGGCCATGCGCGCGAGCGTGCGCACCAGGCGGGGCAGGGGATTGTCGGCGAGCTGCGGGTAGGCCGAATGCCCCTGGGTGCCGCGCACCGTGAGGCGCCCGGACAGGCTGCCGCGGCGGCCGATCTTGATCATGTCGCCGACCTGCGCGACGGCGGTGGGCTCGCCCACCAGGGCGGCATCCAGGCGCTCGCGCCGCTCCTTGAGCCAGCCCAGCACCTTGACCGTGCCGTTGACCGCGGGCCCTTCCTCGTCGCCGGTCAGGAGCAGGCTGATCGAACCCTTGAAGCGCCCGCCCCGGGTCGCCAGGAAACGTTCCGCCGCGGCGATGAAGCAGGCGATGGCGCCCTTCATGTCGCAGGCGCCCCGGCCGTACAGCACGCCATCCCTGACCTCGGCGCCGAACGGATCGACGGTCCAGGCCCGCGTGTCGCCCACCGGCACCACGTCGGTGTGACCGGCGAAACAGAAGTTGCGGCCGCCCTCGCCCAGACGCGCGTATAGGTTCGCCACGTCGGCGGTCCCGGCGTCCGAGAACGTCAGGCGGTGGCAGATGAATCCCAACCGGGCGAGCGCCGCCTCGGCGACGGCGAGAGACCCGCCGTCGGCCGGCGTCACGCTGGCACAGCGGATCAGCTCGATCGCCAGCGGCAGGGCGGAGGCCGTGCTCACCGGCTCAGTCCCGCAACAGCTCGTTGATCGACGTCTTCGACCGGGTGCGTTCGTCCACCTGCTTGACGATCACCGCACAGTACAGCCCCGGATCGGTCGGGCCTTTGCCGGGCAGGGTGCCCGACACCACCACCGAATAGGCCGGCACGCGGCCGTAGCGAATCTCGCCGGTCGCGCGATTGACGATCTTGGTCGAGGCGCCGATGTAGACTCCCATGGAGAGGACCGATCCCGTCTCCACCACCACGCCCTCGGCGACTTCGGCCCGGGCGCCGATGAAGCAGTTGTCCTCGATCACCACCGGCCCGGCCTGCAGGGGCTCCAGCACCCCGCCGATCCCGGCGCCACCCGAGATGTGGCAGTTCCGCCCGATCTGGGCGCAGCTTCCCACGGTCGCCCAGGTGTCGATCATGGTGCCAGAATCGACGTAGGCGCCGACGTTGACGAAGCAGGGCATCAGGATCACGCCGGGCGCCACGAAGGCCGAGCGTCGCACCACGCAGGAGGGCACCGCGCGGAACCCGGCGGCGCGGAATCGGGCGTCGTTCCAGCCCGCGAACTTCGACGGCACCTTGTCGAACCAGGCCGACCCCCCCGGGCCGCCGGGCACGACCTCCGAATCGTACAGCCGGAACGACAGCAGCACGGCCTTCTTCAGCCATTGGTTCGTCCGCCAGTCGCCGTCGATCTTCTGGGCGACCCGAACCCGGCCTTCGTCCAGGGCGGTCAGCGCCGCGTCCACCGCGTCCCGCGCCGGCCCGGTGGTTTTCGGGGTCAGGCGCTCGCGATCCTCCCACGCCGCCTCGATCGCCGCTTCCAGCTTGTCGATCTCCATGGTTCCCATGACCCCGCGATTGCGGCTGCTACGCTAGCGCTTTGACTCCGACGGATCGTTCACGATCCGTCGGAGTCAAAGCGCTAGGACGACTCTCATCTCGTGGCCCGCCCCAAACACGGTGATGAATCATGCGTTTGTGTCGGACCACTAGTATCATGGTTTCGCAGTTCGCCCTGTCACGCGGCCGTTCTCGGATGCGAACTTCGAAATCAAAAAACGACACTAGAATCAGTAATTAGCTAGTGTCACTTCGATTCTGAAATTCGCTCCGAGCGTTGCCGCGAGGTCGGGCGAATTTCAGCATCGGGACACTAGCGAGGGACTTTCGTCTGTCAACGCCCGGCGCCGGGCGACGAGGTCGCCGAGCCAGGTCTCCAGGTCGTCGGTCCGGTGATGCACGTGGTCGCCGTCGCCGCCCTCGCGCGCCCATTCGCTCGCGGTCCTGACCCAGACCGTGGTCATGCCCAGCGCATGGGCGGGTGCCAGGTTGCGGGCGATGTCCTCGAACATCGCCGCCCGCGGTGCGTCGATGCCGTGCTGCCCGCAGAGCGCGGCATAGGGTTCGGGCCGGGGCTTCGGCAGGTAGGCGGAGGCGGCGATGTCGAAGATGCCGCTGAAGTGCCGCGCTACGCCCAACCGATCCATCACCCGCTCGGCGTGACGGACCGAGCCGTTGGTGAACACGAGCTTGCGCCCGCCCAGGTTGTCGAGCGCCGCGTCCAGGTTCGGAGCCGCCGGTATGCGCCCGTAGTCGATGTCGTGGACGTAATCGAGGAAATGGTCGGGATCGATGGCGTGGTGCTCCATCAACCCGCGCATGGTGGTCCCATGGGCGCGGAAGTGCTCCTTCTGCATCCGCCGGGCGGCCGCTTGATCCACGCCGAAGCGTTCCTGGATGTAGAGCCCGATCCGCTTCTCGACCAGGTCGAACAGGTTGTACCGCGCGTGGTACAGCGTGTTGTCCAGGTCGAAGATCCAGGTCTCGACGTGATCCAAGGTGGCGTTCCGGTCCATCGCCGAACCTTGGGCGCAGCCACTCTCCCAGGCAAGGGGAAATCGATTCCAGGGGTTAAGCGCGCCTTAACACATGCATGGAACGAAATATTGTTTTTTTCAAATAGTTATAACGTTTTATTTTTTCTTTAGCTAATTTAGAGCTAACGACGCCACTTCGCCCTTCGACGACCCCCGTCCGCCCCTCGCAACCGTCCCCTTCCGTTCCTACCATGACGGCAGGGGATTGCCGGTCACCCGCGACGAACTCGTATTCGACGTGGCGTATGCGCTGGGCAGGTCGTGGATCACCTACTACGGTGCCGGCTCGTGGTTGAACGGTTGCCTCCACGGGCGCTGCACGCGACGTTCGCGCCGGGACAGCGGCCGTTTAGTGCCTCG
>SHVY01000042.1 GCA_009694045.1 Alphaproteobacteria bacterium
CACCCATACCTTCCGCATCGAGATCGAGGTGGGGAACGCCGACGGGCGCATCCCCGCCGGGATCACCGCCGAGGTTCGCTTCCCGCTCGCGAGCGTTCCCGCCCATCTGGTTTCACCCGCGGTGCTCACCCTCGACGACGACGGCGTCGTCGGCGTGAAGACCGTGACCGGCGAGGGCGTGGTCGCGTTCCACCCGGTCACCCTCCTGGGCGACAGCCCCGACGGCATCTGGGTCGGCGGCCTGCCCGCGAACGCCACCGTCATCACCGTCGGCCAGGAATACGTGAAGCCCGGCCAGCGCGTGACCGCGGTCGAGGGCGAGTAGGGGGCGGCGGGGCCGTGAGGGCATTGCCTTCCTTGTTGTCATGCCCCGACTTGATCGGGGCACCCAGGACCGTGGACTCGGAGCCCGCGGCGGTGGGCCCCCCGGTCGAGCCGGGGGGTGACAAGTTTTTTGCTGTCATGCCCCGGCTTGACCGGGGCATCCATGACGTAGGCACCGAGCCAGTGCCCGTGGCCCCCCCGGTCGAGCCGGGGGGTGACACCAAAGAGAGAAATCCGGTGGGCGACAATAGGGGGTGGACGCTAGGGGCTGCCCGGAAAATCCACGCGTCACTTCGTGATGGCGTCGTAGAGGTCCCGCCAGTCGGGGTTCGTTTCCTCGATAAGGGCGATCTTCCACGCTCGGTTCCATTGCTTGAGTCGCTTTTCCCGTTGGATCGCCGCTCGGACGTCAGGCGTGGTCTCGTAGTGGACGAGCTTGGTCACGCCGTAGCGTTTGGTGAATCCCTTGACCAGGTGTTCGCGATGTTCTTGGACGCGGCGGATGAGGTTGTTGGTGACGCCGACGTAGAGGGTGCCGTGCTTCCCGCTGGCGAGAATGTAGACGTAGTAGTCGCGCACGGGGGGATGTCAGCGCTCATGGACCCCCCGGTCAAGCCGGCGGGTGACAAAAGATGCGGAAGGGGCATCCGCGCATGAACGCGCTGATCGACGCCGCGCTGGCGCGGCAGCGGATGGTGTTGACGGCGCTGGTGTTGATCCTGGTGGCGGGGGCCTACGCCTGGATCTCGATCCCCAAGGAGTCGGACCCGGACGTCAACATCCCGATCATCTACGTGTCGCTCGCCCACGAAGGCATCAGCCCGGAGGACGCCGAGCGCTTGCTGGTCCGCCCCCTGGAGCAGGAGTTGAAGACCATCGAGGGGGTGAAGGAGATGCGCTCCACCGCCTACGAGGGCGGGGCCAACGTGCTGCTGGAGTTCACCGCCGGGTTCGACGCCGACAAGGCCCTGCAGGACGTCCGCAACAAGACCGACATCGCCAAGGTGGAGCTGCCGGAGGAGACCGACGAGCCGTCGGTCAACGAGGTCAACATCGGCTTGTTCCCGGTGATCGTTGTGACGCTCTCGGGCGACGTGCCGGAGCGCACCCTGCTCCGCCTCGCGCGTGACCTCCAGGACCGGATCGAGGGCATTCCCGCCGTGCTCGAGGCCGAGATCGCCGGCGATCGGGAGGAATTGGTCGAGATCGTCATCGACCCCCTGCTGGTCGAGAGCTACGGCCTGTCCACCGCCGACGTGGCCGGGGCGGTCGACCGTTCGAACCGGCTGGTCGCGGCTGGGTCGCTCGACACCGGCCGGGGCCGGTTCGCGGTCAAGATCCCGGGGCTGTTCGAAACCCTGGGCGACATCATGGACATGCCGGTGACGGTCGCCGGCGACGCGGTGGTGCGGGTGCGCGATATCGCCGAGGTGCGGCGCGCCTTCAAGGACCCGAGCGGCTTCGCCCGCGTCGGCGGCAAGCCCGCGCTCGCCATCGAGGTCTCGAAGCGCACCGGGGAGAACATCATCGAGACCATCGAGCGGGTGCGCGCCGTGGTCGAGGCCGAGCGGACGTCATGGCCGGCGAACGTCCGGGTCGCCTACCTGCAGGACCAGTCGATCACCATTCGCGACATGCTGCTGGACCTCCAGAACAACCTGATCAGCGGCGTCCTGCTGCTGGCGATCGTGGTCGTGGCCTCGCTCGGCCTGCGCTCCGCCGGGCTGGTGGGGGTGGCCGTGCCGGCGTCGTTCCTGACCGGCATGCTGGTGCTGTGGGCCATGGGGCTGACGGTCAACGTGGTGGTGCTGTTCAGCCTGATCCTGGCCGTCGGCATGCTGGTGGACGGGGCCATCATCGTCACCGAATACGCCGAGCGGAAGATGGCGGAAGGCATCGACAAGCGCGCGGCCTATGCGATGGGCGCGAAGCGCATGGCCTGGCCGATCGTCGCCGGCACCGGCACCACGCTCGCGGCCTTCCTGCCCCTGATGTTCTGGCCGGGCGTGGTCGGCGAATACATGCGCTACATGCCCCTGACCCTGATCGCGACGCTGCTGGCCTCGATCGTCATGGCGCTGGTGTTCACGCCGGCACTTGGCGCCATCATCGGCAAGGCGGCGACCGCGGACCCGAAGGTATCGAAGGCGCTGGCCGCCGCCGACCATGGGGACCTCACGGCCGTTCGCGGCTTCACCGGGTTCTACGTCCGGACGCTGGAGCGCGCCTTGCGCCGGCCCATTCTGGTGATCGGCGGGGCGGTCGTCGCCCTGATCGGCATCCAGGTCTACTACGCCATGCACGGCAACGGCGTGGAGTTCTTCCCCGAGGTCGAGCCCGACCAGGCGGTGCTGCAGATCCATGCCCGCGGCAACCTGGCGGTCAGGGAGAAGGATGCGCTGGTCGCCGAGGTCGAAAGCCGCATTCTCGACATGGATGAGCTGAAGACCGTGTACGCGCGCTCCGGCGCCTTCGGCACCGGAGATGACCTGGCCGAGGACGTGATCGGCATGATCCAGTTCGAGTTCGTGCCTTGGGACCAGCGCCGCAAGGCCCGCGAGATCATCGCCGACATCCGCGCGCGGACCGCCGACTTGGCGGGCGTCGTGGTCGAGCCGCGTCAAGCCGAGGCGGGCCCCCCCGTGGGCAAGCCGATCGATCTGCAAATCGCGGCCCAGGACCCGGCGTTGCTGGCCCCGGCGATCGCCTTGCTGCGCGCCAAGCTCGACGCCATGCCCGACCTGGTCGACGTCGAGGATAGCCGCCCGCTGCCCGGCATCGAATGGGCGCTCGCGGTCGATCGCGCCCAGGCCGCCAAGTTCGGGGCGGATGTGGCATCGGTGGGCAGCGCCATCCAGCTGGTGACCAACGGCATCCTGTTCGGCACCTATCGACCCGACGACGCCGACGACGAGATCGACATCCGCGCCCGCTATCCCGAAGCCTATCGCTCGATCGAACAGCTCGACCGGGTGCGCATGGTGATCACCGGCGGGCCGCCGATCCCGCTCGGCAACTTCGTGCGGCGCGAGCCCCGGCCCCGCACCGGCCAGCTCGACCGGGTCGACGGCCGCCGGGTCATGCACGTGAAGGCCGACGTGGCCCCCGGCGTCCTGGTCGACGACAAGGCGCGGGAGATCGCGGCCTGGCTGGAGACCGCCGGCCTCGATCCCCGGATCGACGTGACGTTCAAGGGCGAGGACGAGGAGCAGAAGGAGGCGGAGGCGTTCCTCAGCAAGGCGTTCCTGGCCGCTCTGTTCCTCATCGCGGTCATCATGCTGACCCAGTTCAACAGCTTCTACGCGACGTTCCTGATCCTGTCGGCGGTGCTGATGTCGACCATTGGGGTGTTCGTCGGGCTGATCATCACCGGCCAGCCGTTCGGCATCGTCATGACCGGGATTGGGGTGATCGCGCTGGCCGGCATCGTCGTCAACAACAACATCGTGCTGATCGACACCTACGATCGGCTGAAGAAAACCGAGGCATCCCCGCGCGATGCGATCCTCAAGACCGGGGCCCAGCGCCTCAGGCCCGTGCTGCTGACCGCGGGGTCGAACGTCATCAGCCTGCTGCCGATGATGTTCCGGGTGAACGTGGATTTCGTCGGCCGCGAGGTGTCGGTGGGCGCGCCCTCGACCCAGTGGTGGACGCAGCTGTCGACGGCGATCGGCATCGGCCTCACCTTCGCCACCGTGCTGACGTTGATCGTGACTCCGGCCGCCCTGATGGCCCGGGCCAACGTCGGCGCCTGGCGCGACCGCCGCCGCGCGCGCCGCGCCGGCCCCCGCGCCGAGCCCGCCTTCACCCTGCCGAAAGCGGCGGAGTAGAGGGGTACCATAACGCCTTGCGTCATAGCGCCGATTGGGTTACGTGAGGTCCGTGATCCAGGACTTCGCCGATCACGAGACCGAGTCGATTTGGCTGGGTCGGCGCAGCCGCCGATTGCCGCCGGAGATTCAGGGTACCGCCCTGCGCAAGCTTCGCATGCTCAACCAGGCGCGGTCCCTTGAGGATATGCGCATTCCTCCGGGCAATCGGCTGGAAGCGCTCAAGGGGCGTCGCGCCGGGCAGTACAGCATTCGCATCAACGATCAGTGGCGTATCTGCTTCCACTGGGGCTATGGAGGGCCGCGCCGTGTCCAGATCGTCGACTATCACCGCTGACCGGGATCTCCTGCCCAATCCTCATCCGGGCGAGATTCTCTTGCTCGAGTTCCTGAAGCCGATGGGATTGAGCCAGAACGCGGTCGCGCGTGCCATCATGGTGCCGCCGCGGCGCATCAACGAGCTGGTGTTGGGCAAGCGTTCAGTGACGGCCGATACCGACCTGAGGCTCGCGCGCTACTTCGGCGTGTCCGAAGGGTTCTTTCTCGGGCTGCAGTCGGACCACGACCTGATGGAGCGCCGGCGGACAATCGAGCGGGAACTCGCCCGCATCACGCCTCGCGCGGCGTAAGGAACTTGGCTCCGAACCGAGGGTAGGATAACCCGTCATGCGGGCCGTGGTGCGGTTGTTCATGGGGGCGGGGGGCGGGCGCCAGGCGACCGTGCTCCTGTGCCTGCTCGCAGCGGGGCTGGCCGAGGGCGTGGGGCTCGCCAGCCTCATGCCGCTGCTGACCGTCGCCGCCGGGGTACCGGGGGACTCGGCCATCGAGCGGTTGGTCCTCGGCGGCCTCGGCGCCATCGGTCTGGAGCCCGATCTCGGCGTCCTTCTGCTGTTCGTGGTCAGCGGACTGGTGCTGAAGGGTGCCTTGATGCTGGTGGCGATGAACCACGTCGGCTATGCCGTGGCCGGAGTCGCGACCGGGGTGCGGTTGACCCTCATCGAGCGGCTGTTGGAGGCGCGCTGGAGCTACTTCACCCACCAGCCGGTGGGGCGCTTCGCCAACCTGATGAGCCTGGAGGCGACCCGCGCGGCGGACGCCTACGTCTCCGCCGCCAATGCCATCACCATGGCAATCCAGACCGTGGTCTACGTGGTGCTGGCCGTGCTGGTGTCGTGGCAGGCGGCGCTGGTGGCGGGGGTGGCCGGCGCCCTGATCTCCTGGGCGGTCTCCGGGCTGGTGCGCAGCGCGCGGCGGGCCGGTCGGCGCCAGTCCACCCGCATGCGCGAGCTGGTGGGCCAGCTCAGCGACGTGCTGAACGGCATCAAGCCCCTGAAGGCCATGGCGCGGCACGTGCGCATGGGCCAGGTGTTCGCCGACCAGGTCGCCGACCTGAACCGGGCCTTGCGGCGCCAGGTATTCGCCCGCGGGGCGCTCCGCTATCTGCAGGAGCCCATGGGCGCGGTCCTGGTCGGCGCCGCGTTCTACGTGGCGACCGTGTCGTGGGAGGTTCCCCTGACCCGGCTGATCATCATGGCGGTCTTGATGGCGAACGTGCTGGGCTCGATCGGCAAGCTGCAGCAGTACGTGCAGGCGGCCCTGATCGGCGAAAGCGCGTACCGGGCCTGCCGCAAGGCGATCGACGAGGCGGGGTCGATGCGCGAAACCCAATCCGGAACGGCGACGCCCACGCTCACCCGGGGGGTGGCGCTCCGGGACGTGTCGTTCGCCTTCGGCGACAAGCCGGTGCTGGACGGGGTGACCATGGAGATTCCGGCCGGCGGCCTGACGGTGGTCATGGGACCTTCGGGCGCCGGGAAGACCACGATCGCCGACCTGGTCATGGGATTGCTAGAGCCGGACCGGGGCGCGGTGCTGGTCGACGACCGCGACCTCGCGGAGATCGGGCTCGAGGCCTGGCGCGGGCTGATCGGCTACGTGCCGCAGGAGCTGTTCCTGTTCCACGACACGGTGCTGGCCAACGTCACCTTGCGCGAAGCCGGGGTCAGCCGTGAGGACGCACTCGCGGCGCTCCACCAGGCCGGGGCCGCGGATTTCGTCGCGGCGCTCGGGCACGGGCTCGACACCACGGTCGGCGAGCGGGGGATGCAGCTGTCCGGCGGCCAGCGGCAGCGGATCGCGCTGGCCCGCGCCCTGGTGCACAAGCCAAAGCTCCTGATCCTCGACGAGGTGACCAGCGCCCTCGATCCGGCGACCGAGGCGGAGATCGTGCGCAACATCCGGGCGCTCGCGGGCACGCTCACGGTCCTGGTCATCACCCATCAGCCCGCCTGGGTGGGGGCCGGAGATCGGGTCTATCGCCTGGCCGGGGGCCGCGTGAGCGCGCTCGCGGGTGGGGCCGAGGCGCTGGCCGGGGCCGCGAGCTGAACCGGTCGTGCTTGCCGTGCCGGGTGGTTTTTGCTAACCCCAGCCGGCGATGACCGACCGATCGAGCAGCGGGCCCTGGACCCGCGAACGGCGATGAACGAGGCGACTCCGCGCCGCAACGCGCGGCTCGCGCACCGGATCTGCGACTTCGCGACCATCCCCGAGGCGCTGGATTACGCGGCGCAAGGCGAAACCGGCCTCAACTTCTATTCGGCGCGGGGCCAGCTGGTGGAACGCCTGACCTACCGCGATCTGCGCGCGCAGGCGATCCCGCTCGCCCGGCGGATGCGGGCGGCGGGGCTTCGCGCCGGCGATCGCCTGGCGATCCTCGCGGACACCCACGGCGATTTCATGCGGGTGTTCTTCGCCGCCCAGTACGCCGGCGTGATCCCGACGCCCCTGCCCCTGCCGGCCACCTTCGGTGGGCGCGACACCTACATCGAGCAGATCCGGCGGCAGATCGCGAGCTGCGACGCCGTGGCGGCGACCGCGTCGGCCGAGCTCCTGCCCTATCTGCGCCAGGCGACCGCCGACCGGGCGATGCGGTTCGTCGGCAGCGCGGACGACCTCGCCGCCCTGGCCGAGGACGAGGGCGCCCTGCCGCGCATCGCCCAAGGCGCGCTGTGCTATCTGCAGTTCTCCTCCGGCAGCACCCGCTTTCCCGCCGGGGTGGCGGTGACCCACAAGGCGGCGCTGCACAACGCGGGGGCGATCGCGCGCCACGGTCTGCGGATCAACAACGACGATCGCTGCACCTCCTGGTTGCCGCTCTACCACGACATGGGTCTGGTGGGATTCCTGCTCACACCGCTGTGCTGCCAGATGTCGGTCGATTATCTCGCGACCCGCGATTTCGCGCGCCGGCCGCTGATGTGGCTCAACCTCATCACCCGCAACCGCGGTTCGCTGTCGTTCAGCCCGACCTTCGGCTACGAGTTGTGCGCGCGGCGGGCGGCGGGCGCTTCGATCGAGGGCATCGACCTTGCGTCCTGGCGGGTCGCGGGCATCGGCGGCGACATGATCCGGCCCAAGGTGATGGCCCGCTTCGCCGCGACCTTCGCCCCCGTTGGCTTCCGGGCCGGAGCCTTCGTGCCGTCCTATGGCATGGCCGAATCGGTGCTGGCGGTGAGCTTCGCCCCCTTGGGCGATGGCGTCGTCACCGACCGCGTCGCGCTCGACGTGCTGGCAGCCGAGGGGCAGGCCGCCCCCGCCGAGCGCGAGGAGGGGGCCCGCGACTTCGCCCTGTGCGGCCTACCCATGCCGGGCCACGCGATCGCGATCCGCGACGAGGACGGCAACGCGCTGTCGGCGCGGCGGGTGGGGCGGGTCTATACCCGCGGCGACAGCGTGATGCAGGGATACTTCAACGCCCCGGAGGAGACCGCGCAGGTCCTCGATGCCGACGGCTGGCTGGATACCGGCGACCTCGGCTATTGGCTGGGCGACCAGGTGGTCATCACCGGTCGCGTCAAGGACCTGATCCTGGTCAACGGCCGCAACGTCTGGCCCCAGGACCTGGAATGGGCCGCCGAGCGGCTCGCGGGCCTGCGCAGCGGCGACGTCGCCGCGTTCTCGGTCGACGACGCCGAAGGCGAGCGCGTCGTGGCCTTGGTGCAGTGCCGGCCCACGGATCAGGCGGCCAGGAACGGCCTCATGCGCGCGGTCGAAGGCGCCATCGCCGAGACCTGCGGCGTCGAGTGCACGGCGATTCCGGTCGGCGCCCACACCCTGCCGCAGACCTCGTCCGGCAAGCTGAGCCGCTCGCGGGCCAAGGCGCTCTATCTCGCCGGCGCCTTCGCGGGGACCCGGCAACCCGCCTGATCGCTCCCGTTAACGTGTCCTTATCGCCCACCGGGGACAATCGGTGGCGTCACCCATCGAAGAAGGGAATCCCATGTCCGCGGATCCCATGACAGAGCTTGACGCCGCCGCCCTCGACGAAGTTCGCGAGCTCGATCCCGACGACTCCAAGGGAGTCCTGGGCAGCATCATCACCACGTACTTGACGACCTCGAGCGATCTGATGGCCAAGCTGCAAGAGGCGGCCAGATCGGACGACGCCGCCGAGGCCATGCGGGCCTCCCATACCCTGAAGTCGAGCAGCGGCTTTCTCGGGGCAACCGCCTTCGCCGATCTGTGCCGGGAGATCGAGCATCTCTCGCGGGCCGGTGACCTCGCCGCGGTCCGGCCGCAGATCGCCGCGGCGGTCGCGGCCCACCCCCGCTTGTGCGCGGCGCTCAAGGAGCTAATCCGCCAACCGGCGGCGGCCTGAAGGCCGCCCATCTCCGTTGATCGGCTCCGGCCGTGCGAATTCCGGAATCGGGACAGGAGAATGAGGTAGGGTAGGACGCGCGCGAGACGCGCGCGTCGACGGCCAGGCCGGAGCCTTCAACCCCCACCCATGGGCCCCATCGTCGCGTTGACCGGCGGGACCGGATTCGTCGGACGCCATCTGACCGTGGCCTTGCTGGATGCCGGCTGGACGGTGCGCCTTCTGCTACGCCGCGCCCCCCGACATCCGCAGCTTGCCACCCGTCCAGTCCAGGCGGTGATCGGAGATCTGGACGATTCCGCTAGCCTTCGTGCCCTGGTCACGGGAGCGGACGCCGTGGTCCATGCCGGTGGCGTGATCCGCGCCAGGAATCGGGCCGAATTCCTTGCCGTCAATGGCGACGGCATGGGCCGATTGGCGGCGATTGCCGCCGCCGCGCGGTGCCGGCGGTTCGTCCTCGTTTCGTCGCTCGCCGCGCGCAGCCCCGAACTCTCGCCCTACGCGGCCAGCAAGCGCGCGGGCGAAGAGGCCCTGACCAGGAACGGCGGGGCCATGACCCGGTTGGTGCTGCGGCCGACCGTCGTCTATGGCCCCTGGGACCGGGCGACCCTCGCCATCTTCCGGGCGGCCCGCCTTGGCCTCGCACCGCTCCTCGGCGGTCCGGGGGCGCGGCTGAGCTTCATCCATGTCGAGGACCTGGCCGGTGGCCTGGTGGCCGCCCTTGTCGGTGGCTTGGAAGGGACACACAGCATCGACGATGGTCATGGCGGCGGCTACCCATGGGGGGAAGCCTTCGATTTGGCGGCCCGCGCGACCGCGACCCGGGTCAGGCACCTGCGGGTCCCGGCCGGGCTGGTGCTGGGGCTTGGCGCCATCGTCGGGGGGGGTGCCCGGGTCCATGGCGGCCGCCCGTTCTTCACCATCGGCAAGGCGCGGGAAATGCTGCACCGCGATTGGACGTGCGATGGCGATCGGTTGCAGGTGCCCGGCTGGGCCCCGCGCATCGGCCTTGCCGCCGGGTTCGCCACCACGGTCGCCTGGTATCGCGCCGCGGGATGGCTGTGACATTCCGCCGCTGTTCGGCGGGTTGCAACAATCGTTAACACCTTTTGATGCCCGGCCGCCGCCCCCGGCGGGGTCCAGAAAACTCACCTAAGCCATTGACAAAAAGAACTATTTCAGGCTCGTATCAGGGCGGGGCCGGAGCCGCCGCCGTGCCGTGACTGGTTGCCCAGGACTTGCCCGGGCGCAGGCCATCTGTTTGATTGCGATGACGAATATATGACCGAGGCGGTTCCACCCGCGATGGCCGGATGAGGGTAGCGCGGGAGTCATGAGCGAGGGGTACCAGGAGATCGTCGGCGCGATCTGCGAGACGTTGAGCGCCGCGACCAAGAGCCAGTTTGCCATTACCGAGACCACGCTGTTGAAGCGCGATCTCAACCTGGATTCGCTGGCGGAAATGGACCTGCTGATGGCGCTCGAGGATCGGTTCGACGTGTCGATATCGATCAACCATCTGCCGGAGATCGAGACGGTGCGCGATCTGGCGGATGCGATCGACAAGATCAAACGAGGGGTTGCGGCATGACTCTTTACGCGAAGTTCGCCGACCTGGCGGGGCGCTACCGCGCTCTGAACGCGGCCGGGCACAACCCCTTCCAAGTCAACGTCGATCAGATCCTGTCGCCGACCGAGGCGATGGTCAACGGCCGGCGCACCCTGATGGTCGGAACCAACAATTACCTGGGCCTGACCTTCGACCCGGACAGCATCGCCGCCGCCGAGGCGGCCCTGCGCGAGGAGGGGACGGGAACCACGGGATCGCGCATCGCCAACGGGTCCTACGGCGCCCACCGCCGTCTGGAAGGGGAGATCGCGACCTATTACGACCGCCGCCACTGCATGGTGTTCTCGACCGGCTACCAGGTGAACCTGGGGCTGATCTCGACGCTGGCCGGTCCCAACGATCACGTGATCATCGACGCGGACAGCCACGCCAGCATCTACGACGGCTGCCGGCTTGGCGGTGCCAAGATCACCCGGTTCAAGCACAACGACGCCGCCGACCTCGACCGGCGCCTCGCGCGGTTGCCCCAGGACGGCGCCAGCTGCCTGATCATCGTCGAAGGCATCTACAGCATGCTGGGCGACATCGCGCCGCTGCGGGAGATCGTCGCGGTGAAGCGCCGGCACGGCGCCTACTTGATGGTCGACGAGGCCCACTCGATGGGCGTGCTCGGCCGCACCGGTCGCGGGCTCGCCGAGGAGGCGGACGTCGAAGCCGACGTGGACTTCATCGTCGGCACGTTCAGCAAGAGCCTGGGCGCGGTCGGCGGCTACTGCGTGTCCGACCATGACGAGTTCGAGCTGCTGCGGGTGGCGTGCCGGTCGTACATGTTCACCGCGTCGCTGCCGCCCAGCATCATGGCGTCGGTGAGCCAGGCGCTGCGCACGTTGCAGCGGCGCCCGGAACTCAGGACCCGGCTGATGGCGAACGCCCGGGCCCTGCACGGTGGGCTCGCCGGTCTCGGCTTTTCGGTCGGACCCCAGGTGACCCCGGTGGTCGCGGTGCAGATCGACGAGGTCGAGACGGCGATCCGCTTCTGGAACGCGCTCCTGGATTCCAGCGTCTATGTGAACATGGCCCTTCCGCCGGCGACGCCGAACGGCGTGGCGCTGATGCGCTGCAGCGTGTCCGCCGCCCACAGCCGCAAGCAGATCGGCACCATCATCGGGGTGTTCGAAGACGTCGGCCGCACGGTGGGCGTGCTGCCCGAACGCGCCCGCCGCGCCGTCGCGCGGTAGCCCGGAGTTCGATCCCTAGAGCACGCTCCGTTCGATTGGAACCACCCCTCCCCCTACCCCCTCCCGCGAGGGGAGTGGCGACAGGGAGAGGGGGTCCATCCGACTGATTCAATCCGCTCGAAACGTGCCCTAAGCGGCGCCGAGGGTGGCGGGGTTCGCGATGGTGCCGGCGTGGACCTGGCGCAGGAACGATTCGAACATTAGGAACGTCCACAACGCTGATCCGCCCCTTCGCTGCATCCGCCGCGGGTCGTCCGCGAGCGGCCCCATGCGGAACTATCGCTGCCTCGTAACCGGCTGTCAACGCGAGCGTCCCGGCGGCGTTGAGGCGATTCCAATCCTCCGCGTCAATGGTTAACGAAGGGTTGAGACCCGACCGGGTCAGATGTCGAGGTTGGCGATGCGATCGGCCAGCTCCCGCTCGGCCTTGGTCAGGGCACCCATCGCCTTGTCCCGCTCGGCCTCGTTGGCCGCCAGTTCGCCCTCTTGGACGGTGAGCTTCTCCAGGTATTGGGCCTCGAGATCGCTGCCCTGGGGCACCTCGTAGAGGTTGTTGCGAATGCGAGCCTGATCCTCGAACAGCCGCTGGCGGTCGAGGTCCAGGGCCTCGATCCGGCCACGGGCCACCGCGATCTCCCGGCGCAGGCCGACCAGATCCTGCAGGGCCTTGCGCACCGTTGCGTCGATCGTCCCGGTCTCGGCGTAGGCGATCAGGCTGTCGACCCCGAGGTCGGCAAGGCTCATCTGCTGCCATTGGGTCAACTCCAGCACCACGTCCAGGGCGACATCGCTGTCCGCCGCGACGCTCACCGGAACGCGGTAGTCGGTCGCCGTGGCGCCCGCCTCCAGACCCTTGGGCTCGACCAGGGTCCAGCCCAGCTGCCGCGGCTGCTCGATGACGATGCTGCGCGCTTCGCCGGGCAGGGTCTTGATGCGGTAGGTGGTGGTCTGCCGGTCGACGAATTCCAGCTCGAGCACGCCGTCGTGGATCTTCGCCTTGCCGATCGATTGTCCGTACGCGGGCTCCACGTCGATCAGGGTCTTCTGGTCCAAGGCATAGCCCACCAGCCGCTCGTCCCCCGCTGGCAGGGTGGCGAAGCGCGCATCGCCGACGAACTCGGCTCCGCCCGCGCCCATCTCGTACAGGGTCATCACGCCCGGAGCCAGGCCCGCCGCGCCGGCGTTGACCAGGCGCACGCTCGCTACCGGGTGGCGCGGATGGGTGGCCGGCTGATAGACGGCGACCCGCTCCATCGGCACGGCCTGGGCGATGATAGGCACCATCAGCGACCGGCCCCGCTCGAGCGTCACGGGATCAGGAACGTGGAACAGCACCTGGGTCGCGGCCTCGGTGCCGGCTTGCGCCATGGCCATATCGAACAGGGCGGGCGGGTTCGCTATCGGCGCCGGCGCGGCGTCCATCATGGACGACTCCCGGGCGACGGAATCCGCCATCGACTTCGCCATCTGTTCCGCGTCCATCTCGTCGAGCGAGGCGGCGCCGCCCAGGCCGGCGGCGCGGCGGAGCTCGACCGCGCCCTGATCGAGGCGCGGCAGAATGCGCCCCAGGACCTCGACCGGCACCTCGGGGCGATCGACCAGATAGGCGCGATAGATCGCCTGGCGGAAGGTGACCGGATTGCCCGAGACCAGGGTCAGGTCCACGCCCTTCCAGTCCTGGCCGCTCAGGTTCTCGAGGTGGGCCCAGCCCAAAAGGTTGCCCGTCTTCTCCGCGGCGCCGGGCAGGGTCGCGCGGTAGCTCGCCTTCCACAAGGGCGCCGCCACCACGTAGCCGACGGTGACGGTGCGCGTGCCCTCGCCCTCGATTAGCAGCGTGAGCGATCGGCGGTCGCGCAGCCGATTATCGGCGACGGCCGCCAGCGCGCCCTCGATCTGCGCCTGCAGGGCGAGGTCCAGGAAGGTGACCTCCTCGGCGTCCTCGAGCACGGCCTGGGCGATGCCGTTGGCGGTCATGATGCTGAGGCGATGGCGGATCAAGGTCCCGCCGCCGTCGGGCAGCACCACCTGCTCGGGCACCACCTGCAGCAGGCGGCCTTCGATCGCGCGCTGCCCCTTGACCCGTAAGCTCGCCCCCTGGAGCGACTGCAGGAGCGCCACCGGCGAACCCAGGGCCTCGGGTCCGAACGGCAGGTTGCGGAAGTATTGAGCGAGCGGTTCCTCGCCCGGCAGGCTCGCGGCGCCCACGTGGCCGGCGCTGTCAAACACCACGATGCTCTTCAGCACGTCGTCGACCTGATCGCGGTCGAAGTCGAGGGTCAAAGTGGCATCGCCCTCGACCACCACCTGGTACTCGAAATAGCCGACCCCGCCGGTCGACAGCACTACCCGCTCCAGGGTCAGGGGATCGGCGGCCAGGGCCGGTCCGGCGGCGGCCCAGGCGAGCACGACGAGCGACAATCCGCGATGAAGGGTGCGCAACGCCATTATGACTCTCCTGTGACCACGCGACGGAGTTCGGATCATGCCGCCGACTGTGGCAAGTCCGTGGCGGAACGGTGACGGTTCTCGGTTGCTCGTCATGGCCGGCGCGCCGGGTCGGACAGGGCCCCGCGGCCGCGCCCGGGCGCCCGCCAGGCAAGGCCGTCGAAGGCGCCGCAGGCCGGGCACAGAGGCGTCCAGGCCGGCGCCGCCGCGCCGCAGACCGCACAGGTCCAGGCCGTCGCGGCGGGCGCTTCGGCGACCCGCACCAGCCAGCCGCGGGCCTCGCCGGCGGCGCCCTTCTCGCGCTCCTCGATCTCGGCCATGAGGCGACAGGCGCGGGCTCCCGGCGCATCGAGCAGGAGGGGTGCGAGCTGCCGCCGCGCTTCGCCCCACAGGCCCGCGGCGATCGCCGCCGCCGCCACCGCGAGACGGGTTTCGGGATGGTCCGCGTGGGTCAGCGCCAACCGCTCGATGATGCGCAGCCGCTCCAGCGGGTCCGTGGTCCCGGCGGCGCTGGCGCGCGCCAGATCCGGGTGCGGCCCGAGCCGCCAGGTGTCCGCGATGGCGCGGGCCGCCTCCTTGGCCTTGCCGTCTTCGCGCAGGAGGTCGGCGAGCAGCGCCGTCGCCGGCACCAGGCCCGGCGCCAGCTTGTGCGCGTCGCGGGCGTGCGCCAAGGCCTCGGCCCGGCGGCCCGCCTGATGCTCCGTCTGGGCCTCCGCCAGACGCGCGACCGCCCGTCGCCGATCGCCATCGCTCCGACCCAGGGCCTTGTGCCTGACCGCGTCCGCGAGCGCCGGTCCGGCTTCCGCCCAGCGCCCCGCCTGGAGCGCGAGATCGGCCACGGCGACCAGGGCCCAGGGCGCGTCGGGGCGCAGGTTGCGCGCCCGGCGGGCGATTTCGAGCGCGTGCTCTGTGTCGCCCGCCTTGCCCGCCTGGGTCGCCAGACTGCGCAGCGCGAACAGCTCGGTCTCGGGCTTTTCCAGCATGCGCTGATACGCGGCCTGCGCGGCCCCCTCGTCGCCTGCGAGCTGGGCCGATTGCGCCTCCAGCAGCAGAGTCAAGGGCGCCTCGCCGAGGTCCGCCTGCGCCCGCCGGGCCAGCCGACGCGCGGCCGGCGCGTCGCCGGCGGCGACCGCGACCAGGCCCTGGCCGACGATCCCGAAGCCGCGATCGCGGCGGCCCGACCGCCGCCCCGCGACCAGCCGCCCCGGTCCGTGTTGCAGCCACAGCCAGGCGCGCTGCAGGATGACGACCAAGGCGATCAGGATGCCGATCCCGAGCAGCAACGCACCCACGCTCGAGCGCAGCTCCCACCCTTGCCACACCAGCCTGAGCTCGCCGGGATGGTCGGCGAGCCACGCGCCGGCGACGCCGAGGACGCCGGCGACGAGGATGATCCCGAGCACGGACCGCATGGCTCAGGGGGCCGCGGCGGACACGGCCGCGATCACCCGTTCGCCGAGGGTGGCGAGCGCCGCGTCGGCCGCGGCGCGGGCCCCGAGTCCCGCGAGCCAGGCCGTCGTGATCGGATCGCCCGAACCAATCGCGGCCACCTCCGATCCGGCCGCCGCCAGGTCGCCGGCGGCCAGTGCCGCCTCGGCGCGGGCAAGCCGGGCGGCCGCGTCGTCCCCCGCCACGTTGGCGCCGAGCCGGCGAACCGTCACCAATCCACGCAGCCGATCCAACGCCCGGTCGTACCAGGCCGCGTCGCTCGCCGGCGGCGGGGTCAGCACGGCGGCGACCACGTCGGGAAATCCGCGGGCAAGGTCCTGGGCGGTGGCGATCCCGGCGGCGGCGAAGGGCTCCAGCGCCGCGATCTCCGGAAAGGACCGGTCGCCGCTCTTGGCCAGCTCGCTCACGGCGGCCAACTCGCCGGTGAAGGGCGCGAACCCGCGCAGGGCCTCGCGAAGCTGGCCGACCGCGACCACCAAGGCCACCAGCGGCCGGGTCTGGCCGGCCGTCTCCAGGGCCGCCGTGCGGGCGGCGATGGCGTCGAGCACGGCGCGCAGCAGGGCGACGTCGGACGCGAGTTCCTCCGCCCGCTGGTCGAGCCGGGCGACGTCGGACCGGGCGACCCCCGCGCCGATCGCCGATTCGATCGCCATCAGCCGGTCCTCGATCGCCGGTGCTGGCGCCGCCGGCACCGCCGCGAGCGAATCGATCCGCGATCCCAGATCCGCGATCCGGCGCATGGCCTGGTCGATCCCTTGCGCGAGCGCCGGGTCGGGTGCGCCGGGCGCCGCCGCCAGGGTTCGCACGTCGGCTTCGAGCGCGTCGATCCGCGCGGCCAGGGCGGCCACGTCCTCGGGCGCCACGGCCGGTGCTTGGGCTGGCGCGTCGGCGAGCCGGGCGATCTCGACTTCCAGGGCCGCGACCCGCGGCGCCAGATCCGCCTGCCTGAGGCGCTCGCTCACCCAGTAGCCACCAATTCCCAAGCCTCCGGCGACGACCAAGGCCACGAGCAGGGGCCAGCGCCGGCGGCGCGGCCGGGCGGGCTCCGTCACCGGCGTGCCGGGTAGGGTCTCGACCGCGGCCTGCTCGCTTCTGGGTTCGTCCACCGTCGTCTCCGGTTGCTGGGTTCCCGGCAGCAAGGCGAGAAGGGCCGCCTGCTCCGGCCGGTCGGCGATCCGCACCGCGCCCCAGGCGAGGCCCGCGACCTTGTCCGCCACGCTCGCGCTGAGGCACAGGGCCTCGACGCTCGCGAGCGCATCGGCCAAGCCCGCCGCGCGCACCAGACTAACAAACGTCGCCGCCGTCCGGGGCGAGAAAAGCAGCACCGCGTCGATTTGACCGCCGCCGAGCGCCGCGCCCGCCGCCGCCGGCAGGGTCGCGACCGCCCGCGCCGCGTAGGCCACGGTGCGGCGCACCTGGAATCCGCGCGCCTCGAGTTTGCCGGCGAGGTCCCCGGCGATCTCGCTCCCGGCCACATGGGCGAGGGCGCCGTCCTCGGAGCGAAGTCGTTCGCCGACCAAGCGCACTAGATCATCGACATCGCCGCCGGCCGACTCCGTGCGCGCGAACCCGAGCTCGCGCGCGGTTGCCGCGGTGGCGGCACCGACCGCCAGGACGCGCACATCCCGCCGCGCGGTCAGCGTGCCCAGCGCCCGGGCACCGTTGGCACTGGTCAACAGCAGGGCCTGCACGCCATCGAGGTCGAGGCTCGCATCGGCGCGGGCCTCGATCTCGATCAAGGGCGCGACGACCGAATCGATGCCGCGCTCGGCGAGTTCTTCGGCCAGTTGCCGCGACTCTGCGAGTGGCCGGGTGAGCAGGACGCTGGGACGCTCGTTCGTCATCAGGTCGCCAGCGCCGCGTCGAGGGCGGACAGGTACGCGCGAAGGGCGTGGGCGCGTGCGAAGTCGCACAGGCGGTGGAGCTCGAGCAGGACGTCCGGACCGATCCCATCCCGTCCGAACGCGACCAAGGCGCGGCAGCGGGCGATCCAGAAATCCGACAACGGCGCCGGCTCCTCCGCGGTATAGGCGGCCAGCGCGTCGGCGTAACGCAGGGCCCGATCCCACTCGCGCCAGTCGAGCGCCGACTCCATCCCATCGCGATAGAACCAGTAGTAGTTGTGGCTGACGCAACCCTTCGCCAGCAGCGATTCGGCCTCGGTCAGCGCGCCCTCGCGCTCCGTGGCGTCGCGCGTCTGGCAAGCGAAACCCGCTAGGGCGGCCGGCAAGTAGAACTGCTCGCTGGTCTCGCGGCGAAGCGCCAGGCACTCCGCCATGAGTTCCCGGGCTTCGGCTTCGCGGCCGGTCGCGTGCAGCGCGTGCGCGTAATGCACGAGGAACAACGACAGGTATCGCTTGGCCCCCATCCGACGCGCCATCGGCACTCCGACCAAGGCATCGGCCAAAGCCAGATCGAAGCGGCCGGCATCCACGTACACGGCGGGGCGTGCCTGATATCCGATCATTTCGCCGTGCTCGTCGTGCACGGCGCGGGAAACGTCGATGCAGGCGTCCATTTCCCGCACGGCCGCGTCGAAGTCGCACCGGAAGACAAAACCCAACCCGAACATGAACCGGTTGCTCTGCTCGATGCGTCCGAAACCATGTTCGACCGCCAGATCGACGCAGCGCTTGAAATGGCGGTGCGCAAGGGGGCGAGGTCGATGGTGGTGACCGGGCTGCCGCGAGTGGCGCCGCGCCAGCCGTGGTCCACGGGATCGCCCTCAACGCAGGTGGTCATGACCAGGACCATGGGTGCCTCGCCCGCCGCGGCCGCGAGCTCGGCCAGGTGTTCGAGCGCCGAGGCGTCGGCCCAATGCAGGTCCTCGACGATCAGCAGGCGCGGCGTGCCCTCGGCCAAGCGGGCGGCGAGAGTCGCGACCGTCGCCTTGATGCCCCGCCGCCGCGCCGCGCTGTCCATGGCGTCGAAGCGCGCTCGCTGGTCGGTGGGCTGCGGCAGGTCGAGCAGGTCGTGCAGGAACGGGACCTGGTCCTGGTCGATGATCCCGCCATCGACGGCCGCCGCGGCGCGCCCCTCCCACTCGGACTTGCTCCCGTCCGGCGCGACGTCGAGCAGTCCGCGCACCAGCGCCGGGATCGGATCGCGCCCCTTGCCGACGCCGAAATCGAGCACCAACGCCCGGTGCCGGGCCATGCCTAGGGCGCCGGCAAGGGTCCCGATCTCCTCGACCAGCCGGGTCTTGCCGATCCCCGCCTCGCCGCGCACCAGGACGACCCCGCCGCGCCGGCTTTCCAGGCAGACGTCGAGGATGCCGGCGATCTGTGTCCGTTCGCGCGCGCGTCCGACGAACGGCGTCCGCGCGGCGTCACCCGCGCTCGAGTCGACCCCCACGACCAGCCACACCGGCACCGGGCGGTCGAAGCCGCGCAAGGCCCGGGGTCCCAGGGGCTCGGCCCGAACCCTGCCACCGATGCCGCGCTGCACGGCTGCGCTGATCAACGTCTCGCCCGCCGCCTGGTCCTGGAGCCGCGCGGCCAGGTTCACCGCGCACCGGTCACGGTATAGGATTCGTGGCCGCTGCCGCCCACCGCGCTGGCCACCACCACGCCGCTGTTGACCCCGATGTGCAGGGCGAGCGGCAGCCGCTCCTCCTGGCCCAGCTCCGCCACCGCCCCATGCAGGGCGATCGCGGTCCGGACCGCCCGCTCTGGGTCGTTGTCGTGGGCGACGGGGGCGCCGAACAGGGCCATAACCGCGTCGCCCATGTGCTTGTCCACCGTGCCGCCGTGCTCGATGACGATGCGGTCGACCACGGCGAACAGCCGGTTCAGCAGGCGGTGCATGTCCTCCGGATCGCGCGTCGCCGACAACCGCGTGAAGGCCGCGAGGTCGGCGAACAGGACCGTCACCTCGCGCCGTTCGCCCGCCGGCATGGTGGGGGCCGGCGCGGAAGCGAGGGCGGCCCCGCACGCCGCGCAGAACCGCGCCGCCGGCACCAGCCCCGCCCCGCAGGCCGCGCAGAACTGGGCAGCGGGCGAGGTCATCTCAGGAACGGGCAGCGGGCGATCGCTTCTTCTTGTCGCCCGGCCGCGATTTCTTCGCCCGGGCCCGGCGCGCGGCCTCGACGCCCAGGCTCGCCCAGGGCACCAGCTTCGCCGGATCGCCCACCGCGTCGGCCGGCGGCGACCAGTACGACATCACCATGCGCTGGCCGTCCCTGGTGGAGTAGGTGAAGGCCTTGCCGCCGGCCTTGGCGAAGTGTTCCTTGGTGGCGTCGTCGACCTTGATGTACAGCGCGTCGCGATCGATCAGGGCAAACATCGCCTCGTCCAGGTACAACCCGAACCCGCCGAACATCGCCCGGGCCTCGACCGGCCCGAGGGCGAGCAGGCGGCCGACGATACCGCTGACGAAGGGGGTGGTCTTGGCCACGTGGCTCCTCGGACCGTCCTGTCCCCGCGCACCCCGGGGAGACCTCGCAAGCCCAACCGGGGTCGGGCGATCAGGCGGCCGGTGCTGGAGCGGGTAGCGGGAATCGGACCCGCGCGTTCAGCTTGGGAAGCTGACAGGCTACCATTACATCATACCCGCGAGCCTACGATCGTTATACGCAGGAGCGGCCAACCGGAGCAAGCCGGCCCCAGAAACAACTACGGGGCCGCCGGCCCCCAAAACGACAACGGGGCCGCCGACCCTGAGGTCGACGGCCCCGTTGCATTACGACGAAGCGGAAACTAGCGCTTCTTCGCCTTGGCCGAAACCTTCGCGCTCGCGCTCTTCGCCGCGGGCTTCTTGGCCTTGGCCTTGGCGGCTGGCTTCTTTGCAGGCATGGGTCGACTCTCCAATTCAAACGCCGTCGAAATGTGAACGGCAAGGTGGTTAATACGATAGTACGAGAAGTTTGAAAAGCGAATTTTTTTGAACCTTATCATCAAATTTCATGAAGTGTCATATCTTCGATGCACCCTGTGGGTAAGTAGGTGCGAAATGCCAGCACTAGGGCCAGAACCCTCGTGGCGCCCACATATCCAGGGGACGGTAGGTTACCCAGGCCCTCATTTCCATTAACGTACGATTAACGAAGCACTATACTCTTCCCTGAACAACGTCATCGTTTCACAAGCATTGGCGATTGGCCGAATCGCTGGCATCCAGCGGGTTTCGGCGCGAATCAAAGGGTCGACGATGGACATCGAACTCGCCCGCACGTTCCTCGAGGTGGTCGATACCGGAAACTTCAAGAAGGCGGCCGATCGCCTGAACGTCACCCAGTCCACCATCAGCATGCGGGTGAAGACCCTCGAGGATCTGCTGGGCCAGCGCCTGTTCCGCCGCAGCAAGGCCGGTGCTGAGCTGATGCCCGCCGGGCATCACTTCAACCAATATGCCCTCACCATGGTCCGGGCATGGCAGCAGGCGCGCCAGGACATCGCCCTGCCGTCGGGCTTCCGCGCCGCCCTCAACGTCGGCTGCCAGTTCGGCCTCGCCGAACGGATCCTCGCCCGCTGGTTGCCGTGGATGCGCGGCGCCGTGGCCGACGTGGCGCTGCGCGCCGAGGTCGGGTTCCCCGAGACCGTGCTCGAACGGGTCACCACGGGCCTGCTCGACCTCGGCATCCTCTACACCGCCCAGAGCCGGCCCCACGTGGTCGTCGAACGGCTGCTGGAGGAGCGCCTGGTCATGGTTGCCACTGAGGAAGGCCGGCCGTCGCAGCCCGAGGCCGACTACGTCTTCGTCGATTGGGGTCCCGATTTCCGCGCCGAGCACGGCGCCGCGTTCCCCGACATGGAGACCCCGGCGATCTCGGTCAACCTCGGCGTTCTCGGCCTGGAATATGTGCTCGCCAACGGCGGCACCGCCTACTTCCCGTTGGCGATGGTCGGCGATCGGATCGACGCGGGCGACCTGTTCCGGGTCGATGGCGCGCCCGAGTTCACCCGCGCCGCCTACGTCGTCTACCCGGCGGCCGAGGAGTACGTGGAATGGTTCAAGACCGCGCTTCAGGGCCTGCGCCACATCGCCGCCCAGGAGGGCGGTGGGTGACTTGGCGAACCGATAGCGCCGACGTGGCTTGCGCGTGATCGCGCCGTCATCGACTGTCCCCGGGTCATGCCCGACCTGACCCCCGACCTCTGCGTCATCGGCGCCGGCTCCGCCGGCTTGTCGCTGGCGGCCGGTGCCGCCCAGATGGGTGCCGCCGTAGTCCTGGTCGAGCGCGGGCGCATAGGCGGCGAGTGCCTGAACACCGGCTGCGTGCCGTCGAAGGCCCTGCTCGCCGCCGCGCACGCCGCCGCGTGCGTCCGTGGCGCCCGTGCCTTCGGCATCGACGCGGGCGAGCCCAGGGTCGACTTCGCCGCCGTGCGCCGCCATGTCCAGGGTGCGATCGACGCCATCGCGCCGCACGATTCGGTCGCGCGGTTCAGGGGCCTCGGGGTCCAGATCATCGCCGGCACAGCCCGCTTCCTCGGCCCCGACCGGATCGCCGTCGGCGCGGACATCGTCCGCGCCCGTCGCTTCGTCGTCGCCAGCGGCAGCCGGCCCGCGATCCCTCCCATCCCCGGCCTCGCCGACGTTGCCCACCTCACCAACGAGACGGTGTTCGACCTCGACGTCCTGCCGCGCCATCTGCTGGTGATCGGCGGCGGCCCGATCGGCTGCGAGCTGGCCCAGGCGTTCCGTCGCCTGGGTGCCGCCGTGACGATCGTCGAGCAGGCGACGATCCTGCCGAAAGACGACCCCGAATTGGTCGCCGTCGTTCGGCAAAGCCTCGAGGCGGACGGGGTCGCGGTGCGCGAAGGAGCGCGGGTCGAGGCGATCGAGCGGCGCCGGGACGGGCTCGTCGCCCGCTTCGGATCCGCCGAAATCGCCGTCAGTCACGTCCTGGTCGCCGCCGGCCGCGCGCCGGTGACCGACGGCCTGGACCTCGCCGCCGCGCGGATCGCCCACGACGCCCGGGGCATCACGGTCGATTCCGGGCTGCGCACCACCAACCGCCGGGTCTACGCCATCGGCGACGTGGTCGGCGGCGCGCTGTTCACCCACGTGGCGAACTATCACGCCGGCATCGTCATCCGCCGCGCGCTCTTCCGCCTGCCGGCCAGGGTTCGCCTCGACGCCCTGCCTTGGGTCACCTTCACCGACCCCGAGCTGGCCCAGGTCGGCATGACCGAGGCCCAGGCCAAGGCCGCCGGTCGCGACCCGCGAATCCTGCGCGCCGAGTTCGCGGGCAACGACCGGGCCGTCGCCGAAAGCCGCCGCCGGGGACTGGTCAAGCTGGTGGCCGACGCCCGCGGCCGGGTGCTCGGCTGCGGCATCGTCGGCGCTTGCGCCGGCGAGCTCATTCAGCTCTGGGGTCTGGCGATGAACTCGGGTCTGCGGCTCGGCGCCGTCGCCGGGATGATCATGCCCTACCCGACGCTCGGCGAGGCAAGCAAGCGGGCGGCCGTATCCTTCTTCACCCCGCGCCTGTTCGGTCCCGCGACCCGACGCCTGGTGCGGGCCTTGGGCCGGCTGCCATGATCCACCGCTGCTTGCCCCTCGCCCTGATCGCGGCCGGCTGCGCGGCTTTCTTCGCCTTCGGGCTGCACGGCTGGATCACCATCGAGCAGTTCGCGCAGCACCGCGTCGAGCTCGGAAACCTCGTTGCCCGGCACCCGCTGGCCGCGGTGCTCGTCTACATCGTCGCCTATGTCGTCATCACCGCGTTCTCGGTCCCGGGCGCGTCGGCGCTGACGGTGTTCGGCGGCTTCCTCTTCGGCGCCGCCATGACCACCGCCGCCACGGTGTTCGGCGCCACCCTGGGGGCCACGGTCCTGTTCCTCGCCGCCCGCACGGCCCTGGGTGAATCCTTGCGGGCGCGGGCCGGGCCGTGGGCCAGGCGGCTGGAGACGGACTTCCGCCGCGACGCCTTCAACTACCTTCTGACCCTGCGACTCATCCCGCTGTTTCCGTTCTTCGCCATCAACCTGGTGTCCGCCGTCCTCGGGGTGGGCCTGCGCACCTTCGTGATCACGACCTTCCTCGGCATCATCCCCGGCACCTTCGTGTTCGCGTCGATCGGGGCCGGGCTCGGCGATCTGATCGCCGCTGAAGGCCCGTTCGATCCCGCCGATCTGCTCGCCCCCGAGATCGTCGTTGGCCTGGTCGGGCTCGGGCTCCTCGCCCTCGCGCCGGTCGTCTACCGCCGCCTGCGGCGTCCGCCGCCGCATGATCCAGCGCAAGGAAGTTCGCCGCCAAATCCATGAGAGTACCAGCATGCAAAACCCGTCCGCGGCCACCGTCCCGGTGTGGGATCGTTTCGTCCGGATCTTCCACTGGACTCTCGTCGTCGCCTACGCGATCGCCTACGTCACCGAGGGCGATCTCGTCCACGAATGGGCCGGCTACGTGGTCGGCGCCCTGGTCGTGCTCCGCGTCGCCTAGGGCCTCGTCGGGCCCCGCCATGCCCGCTTCACGGATTTCGTGTACCGGCCGCGAACCCTCCTCGCCTACCTGCGCGATCTGGTGCTCCTCCGGTCGCGGCGCTATCTCGGCCACAGCCCGGCGGGCGGCGCCATGGTCGCCCTGCTGCTCGGCTTCATCGCGGTCGCGGTCGCGACCGGAATCGCCGCGGACAGCCAGGGCCGCGGCGTGTTCGCGGACCTGCACGAGGCATTCTCCAACCTGTCGTTTATCCTGGTCATCGCCCATCTCGCCGGCGTCGCCCTGGCGAGCTTCGCCCATCGCGAGAACCTGCCCCGGGCCATGGTCACGGGGCGCAAGCGCCCGGACTGACGCGATTGGGCGGGGTCTTGGAGTCGGGTATAACCGGAGCGACCTGTCCGGGGCCGCCCCATGAACGTCATCCTGCCCGTTCCCAAGCAGCTCGATCCCGCGAAGTTCCGCGATCCGCGGCTGACCGCGAAGGGCGAACCCCGGGCGACGGTCGCGCTCGCGGCGCTGCGCACCCTGTGGTTCAACACCGGCACCCTGTGCAATCTGACCTGCGCCGGCTGCTACATCGAATCGAGTCCGCGGAACGACCGCCTCGCCTATCTCACCCTCGACGACGTGACGGGTTACCTCGACGAGATCGCGGCCACGCGCCTGCCGACCGTGGAGATCGGCTTCACCGGCGGCGAGCCGTTCATGAACCCGGCGCTCATCGCCATGCTCGAAATCGTCCTCGACCGCGGCTATCGCGCCCTCGTCCTCAGCAACGCCATGCGACCCATGCGCAAGGTCGAGGAACCCCTCGCGGCCCTCGCCGCCCGCCACGGCGATCGCCTGGTCGTCCGCGTCTCGCTCGATCACCATGGCCGGGCCAACCACGAGGCCGAGCGGGGCGCCGGCAGCTACGCGCCCACGCTCGATGGCCTGGTCTGGCTGGCGCGGAACGGGGTCACGGTCCACGTCGCCGGCCGCACCCGCTGGGGCGAGGCTGAGGCGGATCTGCGCCGGGGCTATGCCCGGCTGTTCGCCGACCTCGGCGTCGCCATCGATGCCGATGATCCCGTTCGCCTCGTGCTGTTCCCCGAGCTGGACCCGACGGTCGACGTGCCCGAGATCACCGCGGCCTGCTGGGGCATCCTCGCCAAGTCGCCCGACGACGTGATGTGCGCGTCCTCGCGCATGGTGGTCCGCCGCAAGGGCGCGGATCGGCCGGCGGTCGTCGCCTGCACCCTGCTGCCCTACGACCCAGGCTTCGAGCTGGGGGCGACGCTCGCCCAGGCGGCGCGCGCGGTGGCCCTTAACCACCCGCATTGCGCCAAGTTCTGCGTGCTGGGCGGCGGCGCCTGCAGCCGTGCCTGATTCCCCGGGCTGGACAGAGCGGGGCCGAGCCGTCTATTCGTTCCCCCCAGCTCATCACAACGGCGCCCGCGCCCCATGCCCTACCAGAAGACGACCCGCGACATCACCATCACGGTCCAGCCGGCCTATCTCGAGGACCAGTCCCAGCCGACCAAGGGTCACTTCGTCTGGGCCTACCAGGTCCGCATTGAGAACGGCGGCCACGAGACCGTGCAGCTTCTGAATCGCCATTGGCGGATCACCGACGCGCGCGGCCGCAATCACGAGGTACGCGGGCCCGGGGTGGTGGGCGAGCAGCCGGTGCTGAAGCCGGGCGAGGCGTTCGAGTACACCAGCGGCACGCCGCTGGCCACGCCGTCGGGCTTCATGGTCGGCTCCTACGGCATGGAGACCGCGGGCGGCGAGCAGTTCGACGCCGAGGTCCCGGCATTCTCCCTTGACAGCCCCCACCAGCGGGGACAGATCAACTGACGATCTCCCTCTCCCCTGGTGGGAGAGGGTCGGGGTGAGGGGAAATCGTGGCACGGAAGCAAAAGCAAGCGGCACCCAGGGTCGCGCGCAAGCAGGTGAAGCCGTCGCGGTCCGAGGCGGAGGCGGCGGTCCGCATCCTCCTGCGCTGGGCCGGCGAGGACCCGGATCGCGAGGGTCTTCAGGGCACCCCGGGCCGGGTCGTCCGCGCCTACGAGGAATGGTTCGCGGGCTACGGCGAGGACGCCGAGCAGGTCCTCGGCAAGACCTTCGAGGAGACCAACGGCTACGACGAGATGGTGGTGCTGCGCGACATCCGCGTGGAATCCCACTGCGAGCACCACATCGCGCCGATCATCGGCAAGGTCCACATCGCGTATTTGCCCCGTGTGCGCGTGGTCGGCATCTCGAAGCTCGCGCGGCTGGTGGAGATCTACGCCAAGCGTCTCCAGATCCAGGAGAAGTTCACCAGCCAGATCGCCGACACCCTGCAGGAGACCCTGCAGCCCAAGGGTGTCGCCGTGGTGGTCGAGGCGACCCACCACTGCATGTCGACCCGCGGCATCCACAAGCCCGGCGTGTTGATGGTGACCAGCCGCATGCTCGGCGCCTTTCGCACCCACGACGCCACCCGCCGCGAGTTCCTCAACATGATCGGCAACCCCACCAGCCGCGAACAGGCGTAAGGCGCCGTAGGGGCGGTAGGGGCGGGTCTCGGACCCGCCCGTACACTTGCCCGTACATCCTTGATTGGACGCATCCGGGTCAAGCGCCGCGTCCCAGGCGCAAAGCCAGCATGCGTTGGCCATCCGGATGCGGATAGTCCCTCGACCGGTCCGTGATCGAGAGTCCGAAAAGCGACGCCTGCTCCGCGAAGAATCCGCACGGATACACGTAGCTCTTGCGGCGCCGTCGCGCGTACCTCGCGCCCTCGTTGTAGGTGAAGAAAAAGATCGCGGTGTCCGTCATGACGCCGGCCACGTCCGCCAGCAACTTCCGGGTGATGTCCTCGTGTAGATGGGTGATGACGGACTGGGCGAGGACGAAGTCGAACCGGTGTTTCGCCACGCTGGCGAAGGGTTGTTCGGGCGTGTCGTTGCGGACGAGGCTGGGCCGCTTCCTCTGCAATCCCTCGACGGCGACAAGGTGCTGTCCGAACTCGAGCGCCCGGGGCGAGAGGTCCACTCCCGTGTAGTTCCCGGCGTCGAGATAGCCGATGAAATGGCGGCCGCCCCGCAGCGTTCCGCACCCGTAGTCCAGCAACGTGCTGGTCGGGGCCAACCCATTGGCGACCAGGAACCTGAACTGCAACAGGCCTATCTCGTGCCAGCGGCCACCGATGGCGGCGCGTGGGTCCCGCGCTACGCGCAGATCGGTGTGCATGCGATAGGCCGTCAGGTAGTCGTGGTCGCGATAGAAGACGTCCGCCGGCGCGGCTGGCTTACGCAACAGCTTGCCGACCAGGTGTTTGACGTTCGCCAACATGTGCCTGTCCTCGATCATCCAAGATTGACGTCGCGGCCCCCTTGGATCGGCTCGGATTTTCCCCCTCCCCTCGCGGGAGGGGTTAGGGGGGGCAATCCGAACCGGTGACTGGAGTGGGCCCTTCGGGGCGGACAGGAGTCAGGCTGCTGATTTGACCGTCCTTTGGGTGTGTTGATCCTTGAACTGTTGTGGGCTCAGGTAGCCGAGTGCGGAGTGGAGCCTACGGCTGTTGTAGACCTCGTCGATGAAGCGGGG
>SHVY01000004.1 GCA_009694045.1 Alphaproteobacteria bacterium
GTCGGATGGCGAGGGAACGCTCGCAACGGCTTCAACTTCAACCGGACAGCTGCGAACCCCTACGCGGGGGCGTCGGCGTAGGGGTTCCGGCTCTTGCGGAAGGTCATGCGGATCGGTGTGCCCGGCAGCTCGAAATCGCGCCGTAGCCGGTTGACGAGGAAACGGCGGTAGGATTCGGGCAGAGCGTCGACCCGGCTGCCGAACAGGATGAAGGTGGGCGGCCGGCCCTTGGTCTGGACCATATAGCGCAGCTTGATCCGGCCGGTGCCGGCGGCCGGCGGCGCGTGCTCCTCGACCTGGGTCGCCAGCCAGCGATTGAGCTTCGGCGTCGATATCTTGCGGTTCCAGACCTCGTAGGCCTCGATCACCGTCGGCAGAAGTTTCTCCACGCCACGACCGGTCAGGGCTGAAAGGGTGACGACGCGCACGCCCTTGAGCTGCTGCAGGCTGCGCTCGAGGGTATCGCGAATGCCGCGCAGGGTCAGGGCGCGATCCGGCACCAGATCCCATTTGTTGATGGCAAGGACGAGGGCGCGCCCCTCCTCCTCCACTAGGCCGGCAAGGACCAGTTCCTGGTTGTCGAGGGGTTGCAGGGCATCGACCACCAACACGGCGACGTTGGCCAGCATCAGGGCCTCGCGCCCGACGTGGACCGAAAGCTGCTCGAGGCGATCGCGGACCCGGGCCCGGCGGCGCATCCCCGCCGTGTCGACCAGGCGGATGGCACGGCCGGCGAAGGTTCCGATGGTGGCGATGGCATCGCGGGTGACGCCGGGCTCGGGCCCCGTCAGCATGCGGTCCTCGCCCAGCAGGCGGTTGACCAAGGTGGACTTGCCGACGTTGGGCCGGCCGATCACGACGATGTCGAGGGGGCCTTCGGCGACCGCGGGGGCCGCCTCCTCGGCCTCGGTCTCGTAGGGGGCGAGGACATCGTAGAGCGCATCAAGCCCAAGCCCGTGTTCGGCCGAGATCGTCAGCGGCTCGCCGATCCCAAGCTCGTGGGCCTCGTAGGCACCCGAGGCCCCGCGCCGGCCCTCCGCCTTGTTCACCACCAGCACGATCGGAACCGGCTGGCGCCGCAAGGCCCGGGCGAAATGGCGATCCAGCGGGGTCAGGCCGCTCAGTCCGTCGACGACGAACAAGACGACGTCGGATCGGGCCAGGGCCCGGGACGTCTGGTGTTGCATGCGGCCCGTGAGGGTGTCGGGCTCGGCCTCTTCCAGGCCGGCCGTGTCGATGACCTTGAACCGCAGGGGACCGATGTGCCCCTCGGCTTCACGCCAGTCCCGGGTCACCCCCGGCGTGGGATCGACGATCGCCGCCCGCCGGCCCACCAGGCGATTGAACAACGTGGATTTGCCGACGTTGGGCCGGCCGACGATGGCGACGGTGAATCCCATGGCTCACCTGAGCGCTACGAGATCGGCGGAGCGGGTGAGGAGGTAGACCGCGCCGCCTGCCGCGACCGGCGGGACGTCGATCGGGTCGCCGATGTCGAGGCGGCCCAGCGGCCGACCATCGTAGGGCGACAGGGCCACGACCAGGCCGTTGGACCCGGCCACGATCAGCCGGTCGCCGGCGAGGATTGGCCCGGTCCACAGGATCGGCTCGTCCTTGGACTCCGGATCCTCCCAGCGGGGCAGGATGCTGACCCAGCGGATCCGGCCATCGGCGCGGGACAGGCAGACGAGCTCCGCGTCCTCGCTGACGATGAACAGGTAATCGCCGGCGATCCAGGGCGTCTCGACGCTCGACAGCTCGATATCCCACACCACCGCTCCGGCCCTGAGGTCGATGGCGACCAGACGGCCGCCGTGGCTCGCCGCATAGACCCGGCCGCGGTCGATCACCGGATTGCCGTTGATGTCGTTGATCGCGCCCAGGGACTGGGCCCGGTTGGCGTACAGCAGCGAATCGGTCCAGGCGGTCACCCCGTTCTCGATCCGCAAGGCGTACAGCTCGCCCGAGGAGTAGGCGACAATGACCACGCCGCCCGACACCGCCGGGCTGGCGCCGCCAACGAACCCGGCGGGCTCCTCGAGGCCGCGATGCTGCCACAGGAGTTCGCCCGTGACGGCATCGAGCACGAACAGCTGGTTGTCGACGGTGGTCGCGAACACCCGGCCGCGATTGAGAGTAGCGGCGGCGCGCAGGGGCGGCCCGGCCCTATAGCGCCACAGGATCGAGCCATCGCGGGGATCCAAGGCCAGTATCTCGCCGAAGCCCGTGGTCGCGACGAGGCGGCCCTGACCATAGGCGAGGCCGCCGCCGAATCCGCCCTCGTCGTCCTCGGGGGCCACGCCGACGCTCCAGATGCGGCGGCCGTCGTCGGCCCGCAGCGCGGCGATCCCGGCCTCGGCGTCCATCACGAAGACGACGCCGCGGGCGACGATCGGCACGGCGGTGATGCGCCCGTCCGAGGACGCGCCCGCCCCAACATTGGCCCGCCACGCCAGCGCAAGCGGGCCCGGCGCATCGACGTGGTGCATGGCGTGGTCGGCAAAGCCGCCGGATTGGGGCCAGTTGGGCGTGGGCAAGGGCGCGGGCAACCTGACCGGGGACCGAGCCAAGGCGGGATCGGCCGTCAGTTGGGTTTCAAGCAGCATGATGGGGATGCGTTCGCCCGCCAGCGGCGGCGCCTCGCCCTCCCCGAGCCAATCGGGCAGGATGCCCTCGCAGCCAGCGATCAGGAGCAAGGCAGCGCCGGCCAGGATCCTGGCAAACGGCGTCAAGGGGTCTGACCTGCCGCACCGAGGGTCGCGAGGATCCGCTCGGCGCGCAGGCGCACGCCGGGAATCGTGGTCGGGTCGGACGCGAGGAGACGAAAGATCTCGATCGCCGTCGCGGTTTCGCCCGATCGCAAGGCGATGAGTCCGGAAAGCTCGCGGGCGGAGGCGAGCAGGCCGGACCCTTCGCGCAGGAGGGGTTCCAGGCGCGCCGCGAGACCCGCCGGATCGCCATCGTCGAGCTGCAGCGCGACCGCGGACAGCCGCGCTACATCGCGCAGAAAGGGCTCGGCGCCCGCGTCGGCGGCGAGGGCATCGAGCAGTGCGACCGCCTCGTCACGCCGCCCCGCCTCGACCAGCGCCTGGGCCGCGCGCGCGCGGGCAAGCTCGCCGTAGGCCGCCACATCGTCGGCGGCGATGGCCAGATACATCGCCGCGGCGTCGGCCGCCTGACCCTGGGACAACAGCAGATCGGCGGTCGCGAACGAATCGCCCGCCGCCCGGTGCTGGTCCGCGCGGTACTCCCGCCAGCCCGAGAACCCGCCAGCGGCGAGGACGATCACCACGACGGCCGCGATCGCATAGGTTCCATACTTCTGCCAGAGTGCCTGGACTCGGTCCTGGCGGACGGCCTCATCGACCTCGCGAAAAATGTCGGCCACGCGCGTTTTTCCCTTTTTCTCTGGCGGGTTGCTACCATAGCGGCGGAAATGCGCAAGGTCCATGCGGCGAGGGCGACGTGCTTCGGGGCTATCGCGAGTTCTGGCCGTACTACGTGGCGCAACACCGGGCGCCGGCCACCCGCGCCGTGCATGTGTCGCCGGAACCCTGCTGGCGCTGGCGTTGGTCGCGGCCGCCCTGTTCCAGCCCTGGCTGCTGCTGGCCATGCCGTTCGCCGGCTACGGTCCGGCCTGGGCCGCCCACGCCCTGATCGAGCACAACCGCCCGGCGACCTTCCGCCACCCCCTCTACAGCCTGATCGGCGATATGCACATGCTGGCGCTCTCGCTCGCCGGGCGGATGGAGACGGAGGTCGAACGGGTGGCACCCGCGCCGTGACCTACTCCCACTCAATGGTGCCGGGAGGTTTGGCGGTGATGTCGTAGACGATGCGGTTGATGCCGCGGACTTCGTTGACGATGCGGGTAGCGACCCGGCCGAGGAACTCGTGGGGGAACGGGTAGTAGTCGGCGGTCATGCCGTCGGTGGAGGTGACGGCGCGCAGCGCGCAGACGTACTCATAGGTGCGGGCGTCGCCCATCACCCCGACGGTGCGAACCGGCAGGAGGACGGCGAAGGCCTGCCATACGGCGTCGTAGAGGTGGCCCGTGTGCAGCTCCTCGATGAAGATCGCGTCGGCCTTGCGCAGGATCGCGAGCTTTTCGGCGGTGACGGCCCCGGGGACGCGGATCGCCAGTCCAGGACCCGGAAACGGATGGCGGTTGACCAGGCGATCCGGCAGGCCGAGCTCGCGGCCCAGCGCCCGCACCTCGTCCTTGAACAGATCGCGCAGGGGTTCGACCAACTGGAGCCGCATCCGTTCCGGCAGGCCGCCCACATTGTGGTGCGATTTGATGGTGACGCTGGGGCCGCCCGCCACCGACACGGATTCGATCACGTCCGGGTACAGGGTCCCTTGGGCAAGGAAATCCGCGCCGCCGACCCGATGGGATTCGCGCTCGAAGACGTCGATGAACGCGGCACCGATGATCCGGCGCTTGGTCTCCGGATCCTCCACCCCGGCGAGCTTGCCGAGGAATTCGGAGGCGGCGTCAGCGTGGACGAGGGGGATGTTGTAGTGGCTGCGGAACAGGGTGACGACGTCGTCCCCTTCGCCGGCCCGGAGCAGGCCCGTATCGACGAAGACGCAGACGAGCTGGTCGCCGATCGCCTCGTGCAGGAGCACGGCCGCCACGGAGGAGTCGACGCCGCCGGAAAGACCGCAAATCACGCGCCCCTGGCCGACCTGGGCTCGAACCCGTTCGATCGCGTGGGCGCGGAACGCCTGCATCGTCCAGTCACCGCGGCAGCCCGCGACGCGGCGGACGAAGTTCGCCAGAAGCGCCCCGCCGTGGGCGGTGTGCACGACTTCCGGGTGGAACATGACACCATAGAAACGGCGGGAATCGTCGGCGACGATGGCGAAGGGCGCGCCCTCGCTGACGCCGACCGCGCGGAAGCCCTTGGGCAGCCGCACCACCCGATCGCCATGGGACATCCACACCAGCTCGCGGCCGCCCTTGGACCAGGCACCATCGAACAGGACGCAATCGTCGATGATGTCGACGAAGGCACGGCCGAACTCCCGGTGATCGAACGGTTCGACCGCGCCGCCAAGCTGGGCGCACATGGTCTGATGCCCATAGCAGATGCCGAGCACCGGTACCCCGAGCTCGAAGACCAGGTCGGGGGCGCTGGGTGATTCCGCCTCGACCGTCGAGGCCGGTCCGCCGGACAGGACGATCGCCTTCGGCGCGAAAGCCTCGATCGCGCGGGGACCCACGTTGTACGGCAGAATCTCGCAGTAAACGCCCGCTTCGCGGATTCGTCGCGCGATCAGTTGGGTGACTTGAGAACCAAAATCGAGGATGAGGACGCGGTCCATGAGTCGGTTATGGACCGCGTCGTCGGGACCGCCGAGACCTCAATTCGTCGCCTTCTTGGCCGCCACGGCCTCGGTCAATTCATCAAGCTGTTCGCAGCCCGAGGGGCAGATGCGCCGCAGCTCGGCGAGTTGTTGTTCGGCCATGGGAATGTCGCCCATTTCGAGGTAGGCCTCGCCCAGATACTCGCGCGCGTCGGCGTGATCGGGATCGAGCTCCAGGGCCGCCTGGTAGTATTTCAGGGCGTTCTCGTAGTCGCCGGTCTTGCGATAGGCGTAGCCCAGAAGGTTGCGGGCATCGGCGTTGTCGGATTCGGCCTTGACCGCCTTGAGGAGCTTCGGGATCGCGCCCTTGAAATTGTTGATCTTGATCAGGCCGCGGCCTTCTTCGTAGTAGGCGCTGGCGTCGTTGCCGCCGCTATCGCCTGAATCCGACGACCCGCCGGAACTCATGGCCATCGCACCGGAGACGAAAACAAACCCGAGAACGAGGGCCAGGATAGGTCGTGAAGCTCGTGTCCACATTGTCAACCTCATTTGGATTGGGACCAGAAGACCCCCGCATGGAACTCCCCGCTCGCCCCAAACACGATGATGAATCATGCGTTTGTGTCGGACCACAAGTATCCCCATTCCGAAGTTCGCGCTCGAGGGCTGCCGCGACGGTTGGCGAACTGCGAAACCACGACACTAGTTAGGCCTCCCGCGCCGGCGTTGCAACCCGTACGGTCGCCTCGATTCGTGCGTACCATCACCGATCCGACGGATAGTTGGGTGCTTCGCGGGTGATCGCGACATCGTGAACGTGGCTTTCGCGCACGGCCGCATCCGAGACGCGCCGGAAGGTGCAGGACTGTTGCATCGTCGCGATGGTCGCGTTGCCGGTATAGCCCATCGCGGCGCGCAATCCGCCGACGAGCTGATGGACGATCGCGGAGACGGATCCCTTGTACGGAACCCGCCCCTCGACCCCTTCGGGAACCAGCTTGAGGGCATCGCGGATGTCCTGTTGGAAGTAGCGATCCGCGGACCCGCGCGCCATCGCGCCGACCGAACCCATCCCCCGGTACGACTTATACGAGCGCCCCTGATAGAGGTAGACCTCGCCGGGGCTTTCATCGGTCCCGGCGAACAGGTTGCCGATCATCGCGCAATCGGCCCCGGCGGCCACGGCTTTCGCGAGATCGCCGGAGAACTTGATGCCGCCGTCGGCGATCAGGGGCACACCCGCACGGTTGCACGCCGCCACGGTTTCGAGAATCGCCGAGAGTTGTGGAACGCCGACCCCCGCCACGATGCGCGTGGTGCAGATCGAACCCGGCCCGATGCCGACCTTCACCGCATCGGCGCCGGCATCGATCAGCGCCTTAGCCCCGTCGGCGGTGACCACGTTGCCCGCCACAATCTGGGCGGCATTGCCGAGGCGCCTGATGCGGCCGACCGCTTCGATCACGCCCGCGCTGTGGCCGTGGGCCGTATCGACGACGATGATGTCAACGCCGGCATCGAGCAACGCCTCGGATCGAGCGACGCCAGCGTCGCCCACCCCGGTCGACGCGCCGACACGTAGCCGACCCTTGTCGTCCTTGCAGGCTTCGGGGAACCGTTGCGCCTTCTCGATGTCCTTGACCGTGACGAGGCCAACGCAGCGGAACCCATCGTCGACGACCAGCAACTTCTCGATTCGATGCCGATGCAGCAGGCGCTTGGCTTCGTCCAACTCGACACCGTCCCTGACGGTCACGAGATTCTCCTGGGTCATCAGCTCGCGCGCCGGTTGGGCCAGGTTGGTGGCGAAGCGAACGTCGCGATTGGTGACGATGCCGACCAGTCGGCCGCGCGGGCTTTCGACCACGGGTATACCGGAGATGTTGTGTTCGGCCATGAGCTCGAGCACGCGCTTCAGCGGCTCGTCGGGGCCAATGGTCACCGGGTTAACCACCATGCCGGATTCGAACTTCTTGACCCGGCGCACTTCTTCGGCCTGCTTCGCCACGTCCAGGTTCTTGTGGATGATCCCGAGCCCGCCGTGCTGCGCCATCGCGATCGCCATGGCGGACTCGGTCACGGTGTCCATGGCCGCCGAGATCAGCGGAATTCCGAGCTTAATACCCTTGGTAACGCGGGTCGAGACGCGGGTCGCCGAAGGCAAGACCTGGGAGTAGGCGGGGACCAGGGTGACGTCGTCGAAGGTGAGGGCTTCCTCGAAAACGCGTGGTTTTGCCATCCGTACCTGATCCGCCATGACGGTTGGCGCGCCATCATACACATCGGTTGCGCAAAGCCAAGGCCGCTCAGCGGGGTGCCCGAAATCCCTGGGCAACGATATACACCTCCCGCGAATCCTGGCGGCTGGCCGGGGGTTTGACGTGGCGGACGTCGCCAAAGGCCCGCTTGATCGCCACGAGCAGGTCGCGGTCGGCGCCGCCCTTCAGCACCTTGGTCACGAAGGCGCCACCCGGCCGCAGCAGGGCCGCGGCGACATCCAAGGCTTGCGCGCAGAGCGCCATGACCCGGAGATGATCGATCGACCGGTCCCCGGTCGCGGGCGTCGCCATATCGCTGAGAACCATGTCGGCCGGTCCGCCGAGCGCCGCGCGGATCGCCACCAGGGTCTCCTCGGCGGTGGCATCCATCTCCAGGATCACGACACCCGAGATCGGGTCGACGGGCAGGAGATCGACGGCGACCACGCGGCCCATTTCGCCAACCTTGAGGGCCGCGACCTGGGACCAGCCGCCCGGCGCCGCCCCCAGATCGACCACCCGCCGGCCCGTGGCGAAGAGGTGGAACCGCTCATCCATCTGCGCGAGCTTGAAGGCCGCGCGCGAACGCCAGCCTTCCCGCCGCGCCGCCAGGACGAAAGGATCACGCGCCTGACGCTCCAGCCAGAGCCGAGACGACAGCGTGCGCGCCTTGGCGGGGCCTGGCGGGCGGGTGCCGGGGCGGCTCACGATGGGTGCGGAGAGGCTGTGCCGTTCGCCGCCATCAGCCGGAGGAGTATGCCCTCGCGCAGCCCGCGATCGGCGATGCGCAGACGCCCGATGGGCCAGCGACGCAAGATCGCCTCCAGCACGGCGCAGCCGACCACCACCAGGTCGGCCCGGTCCTTGCCGATGCAGGGCAGCGCCGCGCGCTCTCCGTAGTCCATGGACCGCAGCCGTGCCGTCACGTCCGACAGATTCTCGAACTGCATGGAGATCCCATCGACGCGGCGCCGATCGTAGCTGGGCAGATCCAGGTGAAGCCCCGCCAGGGTCGTCACGGTACCCGATGTGCCGATCATCTGAACGTGGCCTTCGGCAACCGCCTTGCCGATGTCATTGTCTTCGTCGAACGCCGCCAAGGCCGCGTCAATCCGTACGACGATGGCCTCGAACGTCGCATCATCGACACGATCACCGCCGTGTTCCTCGGCCAAGTTGACGACGCCCCAGGGCAGCGACGTCCAGCCAATCAGATCGAGTCCTTCCGCGGCGACGTGCACCCAACTCAGCTCGGTGCTGCCCCCGCCAATGTCGAAGACGATCGCGTACCGGGTTTGGGGATCGATCAGCGGATAGCAGCCGAGCAGGGCGAGATCGACTTCCTCGCGCGGCGAGATGACTTCGAGCGCGATCCCGATCTCCGCGTTTACGCGATCGACGAAGGCATCGACATTGCTCGCCCGGCGGCAGGCCTCGGTCGCCACGGCGCGAACGTACCGAACGTTGCGCCAGCGGATCTTGTCGGCGCAGATCCGCAACGCCGCCATGGTTCGTTCGATCGCCGCCTCCGAGAGCCGGCCGCTGGCCGCGACGCCTTCACCCAACCGCACGATCCGCGAGAAGGCATCAACCACCCGGAAGCCGACCTGGGTGGGGTGGGCGATCAGGAGCCGGCAGTTGTTGGTGCCGAGGTCAACCGCGCCGTAGGCGCCGCCCTGGGCACCCCCTCGACCCGCTCCTCTTGTCGATTGGTGCCGCACACACGCCTCCGTTCACGGCCCCTGCCGCGCTAGGGGTCGCCTGTTCCGGTAGTTGTACCGCACTCCACTGGGAGGCGCACCACGACCAACAAGGCGCGGACGGACCGCGGCTTGACACTCCGGGAGGCGATTCATAAGGTCGCAAATCGGCCGACGACCCACTTGGGGGATAGTTTAACGGTAGAACTCTCGGCTCTGACCCGAGCGGTCTTGGTTCGAATCCAAGTCCCCCAGCCAAATCTCGCTTTTCGCCGAATTGGCCGTGCCCCCTGCCTCTTGGCGGGCGGCGATGGCGGTGGTTTCCGCCAACAAATCAAACGGTTGGCGGAAGGTGGCGACCACCTCGCCGCCCTCCCAGGAGCAGTTCGATAGTACAAAGTTGAGCAGGCGGCGTTTCTGGCGCGGTTCATTACGACCTCGCTCCGAACGGTAATCAGTACACCGAGCCGATGGACTGGGTGCTGGTCGCTCCCGCCGCGGGTTCCGGCATGGCGGATGTCGGCTCGGTCCCCGGCTTGAACGCCTCGATGATCACGTGCTTGGACCCGGACGACGGCAACCGGCCGGTTTCCGCGTCCACCCGTACCAGACGGATTCCAGGCGGGATGCGGAACGGCACGGGCGGCTCGCCGGCCAGCGCCTCGGCCATGAATTGCTTGAAGATCGGCACGGCGGCCTTGGCCCCGGCTTCCTTGTTGCCGAGGGTGCGCGGCTGGTCGAAGCCGACGTAGACCCCCGCCGCCAGGTCGGGCGAAAAGCCCACGAACCACGCATCGCGGAATTCGTCGGTGGTTCCGGTCTTTCCGGCCAATGGCCGGCCGAGTTCGGCGATCGACACGCCGGTTCCGCGCTCGACCACGCCCTGGAGCATCGCCACCATCTGGAAGACCGTGCCGGGGTCCGCGATCTGCTCGCGAAGGTCGGGGAGCTGCGGTACGGGCTGCCCTTCCCAGGCCACGTCCCGGCAGCCGTCGCAGACCCGCTCGTCACGCCGGTACAGGGTACGGCCGTAGCGGTCCTGCACCCGCTCGATCAGCGTCGGCGCGATCCGCTTGCCGCCATTGACGATCATCGCGTAGGCGTTGGTCATGCGCAGGAGCGTCGTCTCGCCCGCGCCCAGCGCCATCGGCAGGTACAAGCCCATCTCGTCGAGCACGCCGAAGCGGATGGCGGTGTCCCGCACCCGCTGCATCCCGATTTCGGCGGCCAGCCGAACCGTCATCAGGTTGCGCGATTTCTCGATGCCGAGCCGGAGCGTCGAGGGCCCGTAGTATTCCTGCGAGTAGTTCTCCGGCTTCCACAACGGCTGCCCGAACCCGGGATCGATCACGATCGGCGCGTCGTCGACGATCGAGGACGGCGTCTTGCCCGCGTCGAGTGCCGCCAGGTAGACGAACGGCTTGAAGGCCGATCCCGGCTGCCGTCGCGCCTGCACCGCCCGGTTGAACTCGCTTTCGCCGAAGGCGAACCCGCCGACCATGGCCAGGATCCGGCCGTTGCGGGGATCCAGGGCCACGAACGCCCCTTCCACATCCGGAATCTGGCGCAGGCCGTACACGTCCTCGGCCGCGGTCTCGCCGTCCGCCGGCGATACGGCGACCACGTCCCCGACCGCCAGCGCATCGCCCGCAGCGTCGACGGCGGGCCCGCGCTTCTGCTCGGCCAGCGTCGCGCGCGCCCATTCCAGCTCGACCAGGGGGATCGTGCCGGAGCGGCCGTCGGCGAAGCCGATCGTCGCGGCCTGGGGGGCCACGTCGGTCACCAGCGCCAGGCGCCAATCGCCGAGCCCCGGAGGAAGCGGCACCGCGGCAAGGCGTTCGGCCGATCCCGCACCGGGTTCGATCCGGGCGATGGGTCCGCGCCAGCCGTGCCGGCGGTCGTAGTCGATCAACCCCGCGCGGAACGCCCGTTCGGCGATTTCCTGCAGCCGCGGGTCGAGGGTCGCATGAACCGACAACCCGCCCTCATAGGTTCCCTTCTCGCCGAAGCGTTCGATCAGCTCGCGCCTGATCTCCTCGGCGACGTAATCGGCGCTGACGACCTCGGCCGGATCGCGATCGATCTGGACAAGCGGTTCGGCCTTGGAAATGGCGGCCTCGGTCGCGGTCAGGACCCGATCCTCGACCATGCGATCGAGCACCCAGTTCCGCCGGTCGATGGCGGCCTGGGCGTTGCGCACCGGATGGTAGTTGTTCGGCGCCTTCGGCAGCGCCGCCAGATAGGCGGCCTCCGCGGTGGTGAGTTCGTCCAACGATTTGTTGAAGTAGGCGAGCGCGGCCGCGGCGACCCCATAGGCGCCCTGCCCGAGATAGATCTCGTTGAGATAGAGTTCGAGGATGCGTTCCTTTGGCAGCGCCTTCTCGATGCGCAGCGCAAGCAGAGCTTCCTTGATCTTGCGATCGATCGACACTTCGTTCGTCAGCAGGAAGTTCTTGGCGACCTGCTGGGTGATGGTGGACGCGCCCTGCAGGCGGCGATTTTGCCCGGCGTTCAGCAGGTTGGTCACGGCCGCGCGGGCGATGCCAATCACATCGATGCCGGTGTGTCGGTAGAAGTTCTTGTCCTCGGCCGCGAGGATGGCATCGATCACGCGCCGTGGGATGGCGCCGATCGGCACGAACACCCGCTCCTCGATGGCGAACTCCGCCAGAAGCCGGCCGTCCGCGGCGTGCACCCGGGTCACCACGGGCGGCTCGTAGGCCGCAAGCTGCGCGTGATCCGGCAGATTGCGGCCGTAGCGGTGCAGCAGCATGAACATGCCGCCGACCGCCATCATGGCGATCAGGACGATCGCGACGAAGAAACGAAACAGGTAGCGCATGGGCCGTAGGATCCCGGACGGCTCGTCACCCTAGTGGTCCGCCCCAAACGCTTGATTCCCGATCATTGTATTTGGGGCGGACCACAGGATTGAGAGTCTTAAACTGGGGGTTCGGCCCGACGGATCGGGGTCAATCCGTCGGAATCGAACCAGTAGCACTCGAATTGGGAGCATCGCGCCACGGGGGCGATCGGGGCGACGTCAGGGCCCGCTTGCCGTGACGATCGTGAAATAGTGCTCCACGGCGTCGACCACGGCCCGCAGCAGGGCGCGGCGCGACGCCTTGTCGGTCAGGATCGCGAGATCCTTGCGGTTCGAGAGGTACCCCATCTCGAACAGGACCGACGGGATATCGGGCGCCTTGAGGACCCGGAACCCGGCGAACCGGTGGTTGTTGCGGCGCAGCGCCATGACCTTGCCGACTTCGGCGCTCAGTTGGGCGGCGAACTTCGCCGACCCGTTCATCGTCTCCCGCCGGGTCAGATCGAACAGAATACTGGTGGTCGCGCTGTCGTAGGAGCCAGTGGAGACCAGATCGATGGCCAAGCGCAGGTCGGAGACGTTCTCCTTGGCCGCGAGGGCCTGGGCCTCGGTGTCGGAGGCCGTCTCGGAAAGGGTATAGACGGTCGCGCCGCGCACGGACTGGTCGTCGATGGCGTCGCAGTGCAGCGAGATGAACAGGTCCGCGTCATGGCGCTGGGCGATCGCCACCCGCTCGCCCAGCGGCAGCAATACATCGACATCCCGGGTGAGATAAACGGTGAACTGGCCGGTTCGGGACAGCAGATCGCGCAGTTCGCCGGCCGCGGTCAAGGTCAGGTCCTTCTCGAACCTGCCCTTGGAGGCCAAGGCGCCGGGATCCGCGCCGCCATGGCCCGGGTCGATGACAATGACCGGCAAGGCAAGGCGCGGCTTTCGTGGCGGCAGCGGCGCCGATGGACCGACCGGCTCGGCCAGGGCCTGGGCGACCAGGGTCACCAGGTCGGATGGGTCCGCCGAGCCTGGAGCCAAGGCGCCCACGGTGACGTCGTCGGCCAAGTCGGCCACTACCGAATCCGGCGTGACCTCGAGCGCGGCAACCCCGCCGGCGGGGCCGAGGACGACCCGCAACCGATAGATGTCACCCTCCGGCGCCAGGATCGCGCTCACCAGGCTCACGGGCTCGCTCATGTCGAACACAAGCCTGGCGTGGTCGGGATCGGGCTGCCCGACCCGGACCCCAAGCATCGCTCCGACACCGGCAACCTCCGGCTGATCCTGCAGCCGCCACGTCAACTTGGGCAGGTCGATGACCAGCCGGTACGGATTGACCAGGGTGAAGACGTCGGCCGCGACAGGCTCGCTGAGCGTCAGCGTGACCGTGCCGGAAGCATCGACGTCGATCCGCGTGACAGCGGTGTCCGCCTGGGCCCCCGACGCGAGAATCAACCCCGCAAAGAATCCGATCCACACCCAACGCAGCACGGCCAAGACCCCCCCCCTACTTCATCTCGGACGGCAGAGCATGCCCTTTTCTAGTTGATTTTGCAAGAATTCGAGGCGTTCCAGGTAATCGGGCGACGGCCGCGTACCGTTTCGGTTGTATGCGCATCCCGGGTTCCCTATGATGGCCGTTGTCGCCCTTGCGATGTTCCATCGGCCGGCCGAGGCAAGCCCTCCCGCTCGCGCACGCTGGCGCCGCTGGGCGAAACAACCGCCGTCCGGCGGCTTGTCGATGCGCCTTTGGACCCCGGAAGCATGTTGCGAGTCCTAGGTATCTGTCCCGTTTATGAGCGCTCAGCCTATGGCACGATCGCGTGGCAGCGCCGTGGGCAGCCGACAATCCAGCCATTTCCCTTTCCAGAACAACGGGTTGTGAACGGTCTGGCCCACCCGAGGGCTGCCTTCGCGACCGAGGAGATTCCGATCAATGCCACAACGTATGATGATCGACGCGACCCATGCGGAGGAGACCCGGGTCGTCGTCATGAATGGCAGTCGCCTTGAAGAATTCGACTTCGAGGCGTCGACCAGGAAGCAGCTCAAGGGCAACATCTATCTCGCGAAGATCACGCGGGTCGAGCCGTCGCTGCAGGCCGCCTTCGTCGAATTCGGCGGGAACCGGCATGGTTTCCTAGCCTTCAACGAAATTCACTCGGATTACTACCAGATCCCGATCGCCGATCGGCAGGCCTTGGCGGCTGAGCAGGCCGAGCTGGAACTGGCCTCGGCGCAGCATGATGCCGACGAGGCGCCGGCCGCGAAGACCGGCGAAGGCGGCGACGAGGAAGAGGGTGGCACGGTCGAGCAGCTGGGCGGTGGTGAATCCGACGAGATGGCCAACCGCCGGTCGCGGCCATCGCCGCGCAACTACAAGATCCACGAGGTCATCAAGAAGCGGCAGATCCTCCTGGTTCAGGTGGTCAAGGAGGAGCGCGGCACCAAGGGTGCTGCCCTCACGACCTACATTTCGATCGCCGGGCGGTATTGCGTCCTGATGCCGAACACGCCGCGTGGCGGCGGGATCAGCCGCAAGATCACGGACGTCAAGGCGCGCAAGAAGCTGCGCGCCATCGCCAGCGACCTGGCCGTGCCGGAAGGCATGGGCGTGATCATCCGCACAGCTGGACTGGAGCGGACCAAGGCCGAAATCAAGCGGGACTGCGACTATCTGCTGCGCCAATGGGAGCAGATTCGCGAGCTGACCCTGAAATCGACCGCGCCATCGCTGATCTTCGAGGAAGCGAACCTGATCAAGCGGACGCTGCGCGATCTGTACAGCAGCGGGGTCGACGAGATCCTGGTGGAAGGCGAAGACGGCCACAAGACCGCCAAGGACTTCATGCGGATGATGATGCCGAGCCACGCCAAGAAGGTGAAGCTCTACAAGGAGCGCATCCCGCTGTTCCAGCGCTACAAGGTCGAAGGCCAGCTCGATGCCATGCACAGCCCGACGGTTCAGCTCAAGTCGGGCGGCTACATCGTCATCAACCCGACCGAGGCCCTGGTCGCGATCGACGTGAACTCCGGCCGCTCCACCAAGGAGCGCAACATCGAGGAGACGGCGTCCAAGACCAACCTCGAGGCCGCGGACGAGGTGGCGCGGCAGATTCGGCTGCGGGACCTGGCCGGGCTGATCGTCGTCGATTTCATCGACATGGACGAGCGGCGCAACGACCGGAACGTCGAAAAGCGGTTCAAGGACGCACTGAAGACCGACCGGGCCCGCATTCAGCTCGGCCGGATCAGCCCCTTCGGGCTGCTGGAGATGTCGCGGCAGCGCTTGCGCCCGAGCATCATCGAGACGTCGACCTCGGTTTGCCCCTACTGTGGCGGCCAGGGCCATATCCGATCCATCGAATCGACCGCGCTGCACGTCCTGCGCGCCATCGAGGAAGAGGGTGTGAAGGAGAGCGCGAGCGAGATCGCGGTCTACGTGCCGACCCCGATCGCGCTGTACCTGTTGAACCAGAAGCGGGCATCGGTCGTGGGAATCGAGGAGCGCTATGGCTTGCGCGTCACCATCGAGCGCGACGACACCCTGGTTCCGCCGAACCTACGCATCGAACGGACGCAGCCACGGCTGGCACCGGCCACCGAAAGCATCGTCGAACGGCCCGAACAACCCGAACAACTCGAACAGCCCGAGGAAGCGGCGGCGGAGGAGGCAGCACCCCGACCGCGCGCCGCCGAGGCGGCGGCCACTGGCGAAGAGGGCGACCACCGCCGGCGCCGGCGCCGGCGCCGGCGGGATGGTGAACCCGCGCAAGGCAAGACCACGGAGCGGGCGGCCCGGACCAGCGAACCACGGACACCCGAGCCGGAGGAGGACGCCGCCGAGGAGCCGGGCGAGCGCGCAGCGGACGCCGAGGCGGAAGGCTCGGCGCCGGCCAACGGCGAGGCGCGGCGGCCCCGGCGGCGGCGCGGTCGGCGGGGTGGGCGGCGGCGCGGGCGCCCCGGCGAAGGTGGACAGGACGGCGCGGCCGCGACCAACGGCGACGGCGCCCACGACACGACCGTCGAATCCGTACCCCTGGCGAGCGAAGGCCAGGAATCCTGGGACGATCAAGGGGGGGAACCTCCGGTCCAGCCCGAGGCGGTCGAGCCGGCCCCGAGCTGGCGCGACAAACCCGAACCGGCGGGGGCGAGGCAGGACGAGATCGTCACCCGTGTCACCCAACCGGCGGCGGAGCCCGAGGGACGCGACGAGCCGTCGGGGCCGCGCGATCCGGCCCGCAAGGGTTGGTGGCAGCGTCTGCTCGATTAGTGTCGTGTTTGGGGCGGGCCACAAGATTGAGAATCTTCCTAGTGCTTTAGACTCCGACGGATCGTGAACGATCCGTCGGAGTCAAAGCACTAGCGACCGAGCCAGGTTCGCAGCCGCCGGGCTGCTTCGGCCATGTCGGCGGTGGAACCCGCGAAGGAGAGGCGAACCCAGCGCGCTCCGCGCGGCGGGTCGAAGTCGACGCCGGGGGTGATGGCCACCCCGGTGTCCGCCAGCAAGCGTCGGCAGAAATCCTGGCTGTCGTTGCTGACCCGGGAGACGTCGGCATAGACGTAGAAGGCGCCGTCCGCCCGGCTGAGGTTTTCGAGCCCGGCGTGGGGCAACTCCGCGAGCAGCAGGTCGCGATTGCGGGCGTAGCGGGCGACGTTGGCCTCGAGCTCGTCGCGGCAATCGAAGGCCGCGAGGGCCGCGCGCTGCGACAGGGCGGGCGGCGAGATGAAGAGGTTCTGGGCCAGGCGCTCGATCGGCGTCACCAGGTCCTCGGGGACCACCAGCCAGCCGAGGCGCCAGCCGGTCATCGAGAAGTACTTGGAGAAGCTGTTGACGACGACCGCGTCCGGATCGAGCGCCGCGGCGGTTGCCGCCGCCCGGCCGAAGGTGATGCCGTGGTAGATCTCGTCGGACACCAGGCGGATGCCGCGCCGGCGGCAGGACGCGACCAGGGCGGCGAGCTCGGGCCCGGAAAGCATGGTGCCCGCCGGGTTCGACGGGCTGGCGACGATCAGGCCGTCGATCCGCCCCGGCACGGATTCCAGCAGGGCGGGCGTCGGCTGGAAATTGGTCGTGCCGTCGACCGGGATCTGCACGGCTTCGACCCCGAGTGCCGCGAGGATGTTGCGGTAGCAAGGGTAGCCCGGCTCGGCGAGGGCCACCCGATCCCCGACGTCGAAGCACGCCAGGAACGCCAGAAGAAACCCGCCCGACGATCCCGTGGTGACGGCGATGCGCTCGGCGGGAATCGGCGTCGCGTAGGTGTCGCGGTAGTGGCGGGCGATCGCCTCGCGCAAGGGGTCGAGCCCAAGCGCCAGGGTATAGCCGAGGCCGTCCTCGTCCAGGGCTCGCTTGGCGGCTCCCAGAACCTTGCGCGGTGCCGGCGTGCTCGGCTGCCCCACTTCTAGGTGGAGAACGTCGCCCCCGGCGGCGGCGCGCAGCGCGGCGGCGCGCATCACCTCCATGACGATGAACGGGGCGATGGCCCCCCGCCTGGCCTGTTTTAGGGCCATGCGGTCAGTTGATGAACGCGTAGCCAAGGCCGCGCGGGTCGGTGGCGACGGTGCAGCTCTCCGGATTGGCTGGAAGGCCCTCGGGGCAAAGTATCGCGTTGACCAGGCCGAGCTCGGGCACCTCGCGCAGGGTATGACCCGCCCCCGCGAGCCCGTCGCGCAGCTCCGCATCGAGGCCCGCCTCGTACACCACCAGATCGGGATCGCCGATGTGCAGCGCCCGCGACGCGGCGATGGCCCGATCGAGGGAACCCTCCGCGAGGAGCGCCTCCGCCATCGTCGTCGCCAGGGCCGGGACTGCGGCCAGACCGCCGGACGCCGCGCCGACGAACACCACCTGGCTCGAGTTGTGGTTGGCGACGATCAGGGGAACCAGCGACTGCGGCTGGGAGGATGGCGGCGCGGCCATGATGATGCCAAGGCCCGGTGCCATCCGCCCGACCCCGAACAGGTTGTTCATGGTCACCACGCACGCCGCCGCCTGGCCGAAGGGATCGACGGCGACGACGCCGGTGGCGGCCGGATTCTCGGTCGTCGCCACCGGGGCATCGGCGAACGAGGCCGGCGCCGTTGCCCGGTCGCTGGCATAGCCCGCCATGAGGCCGTCGAGCCGATCGGTCGCGAGGATGACCGCGGAGTCCCCGCCGGCCGACCATGCCGCGCGATCGGCCTGTACCCGCAAGCCGGCCTCGACGATCAGGTGGACGCGCTCCGGGGGGCCGGCGTCGGCATAGCGATCGTCGGCGTCCAGCAGGCGCAGAAGCTCGAGCGCCGCGATCCCGGATGTGGCCGGGGGCAGGGCCGCGTGCACGAGCCGATACCCGACCGGCAGCGCGGCGGTCGAAGTCCAGCGCGGCGCATAGTCCCGCAGTTCCGCGAGGTCCAGGGTCCCGCCCATGGCCGCGACACCGTCACTCAGGCGGCGGGCGAGCATGCCGCCGTAAAACTCGCCGACTCCGCGGGTGCGAATCTGGCTCAGTGTCGCCGCCAGATCGAGCTGCACCAGGTCATCGCCCTGGGCGAGCGGTTGCTTGTTCCGCTTCGCGAAGACGGATCGGCTCGACGAATCCTGCAACAGGGCGGGCGCCACCAGGGCCAGATCGTCCGCCAGGGTGCGCGACATGGGGTGACCGAACCGGGCCAGGGCTTCCGCCGGAGCGATCAACTGCTCGAAGCGCAGGCGCCCGTAACGACTGTTGAGTGCGTACAGCCCGCGCGGCAGGCCGGGAACCGCCGTTGGTCGTTCGGCGGCCGGGCCCGATGCCCGGGATCGGGTCGCGGGAAACTCCAGGGCTTCGACCTGATTGGTCACGGGGTCGTAGACTAGGCAGACCCCGCCGCCCCCGAGCGATGCCGCCGATGGATAGGTCACGGTCGCGGCGAACAGATAGGCGACGACCGCATCGGCGGCGTTGCCGCCCTGGACGAGGATCTCCCGGGCCGCCAGCGCGGCCCGCGGCTCGTCCCCGGCGACCGCCCCGAAGAAACCCTCCGGCGCGGCGGCCGGCAGGCCGCCGCCAACGTCGGACCCGCAGCCGGAGAGGAGCAGCGCCAGCGTCGTCCCGAATTGACGGAGACGCGCCCCGTACCTACGTTCCCTCCAACCCCGCCGGGCAATCCGTACCATGTTCAAGCTCTGCCGCATTCTGATGGCCCTCGCCCTGGCCGCGGGGCCAACCCCGGCGCGCGCCGAACACAATCCCCTGACCCTGATCCGGGACGCGGAAATCGAACACATCATCCGGCTTTATGCCACTCCGTTGTTCCAGGCCGCCGGCCTGGAGCCCTCGGCGATCAAGGTCTATCTGGTCCAGGACAAGGGCATCAACGCGTTCGTGGCCGGCGGGATGAACCTGTTCATCAACACCGGGCTAATCCTCAAAGCGAAGAGCGCCAACCAGCTCATCGGCGTGATCGCCCACGAAACCGGCCACATCGCCGGCGGCCACGTCATCCGCACCCGCGAGGCTCTGACCCAGGCTCGCGGCGCGGCCCTGCTGGCGACCATCCTCGGCGCCGCCGTGATCGTCGCGGGAGGCGGCTCCACCGGCGCCGGCGTCGTGCTGGGCGGCCGCGGGGTCGCCGAACGGCTGGTCTACAGCTTCAGCCGAAGCCAGGAGAATGCGGCCGACCAGGCGGCGCTCAGCTACCTCGACGCAATCGGTCAGTCCGCCCGTGGCCTGATGGAGTTCTTCGACGTGCTGGGGCAACAGGAGCTCTTCAGTTCCGCGCGCCAGGACCCCTACCTCAGCACCCATCCCCTGACGCGGGAGCGGATCTCCGCGGTCCGCTCCCATGTCGAGACCGCGCCCAACGCCGGATCGCCGGCCGAGTTCGACGCGCTGTTCGCCCGCATGACGGCGAAGCTCGCCGGGTATCTGGAGAAACCGGACGTCCTGCGGCGCCGCTACCCGGACTCGGATCGGACCGTCGAAGCTCGGTACGCGCATGCGATCGGGCTGTACCGCCAGGCGAAGATCGGGCCGGCTCTGGCGCTGATCGACGAACTCCTGCGGGAGCGGCCCGACGACGCGTTCTTCCAGGAGCTGCGTGGCCAGGTTCTGCTGGAGAACGGTCGCATCGAGGAGGCGTTGCCGGCCTATCGGCGGGCCGTGGAGCTGGAACCCGACGAGCCCCTCCTCCGGGTCGGCCTCGCCCAGGCGCTGATCGAGACCGCGACGCCGGCTGGGGGCGACCAGGCCGCGATCGAGCTCGAACGCGCCATGCAGGTCGATCGCGACAACGCCGGTGCCTGGCGTCTCCTCGGCGCGGCCTACAGCCTGAAGGGCGACGAAGCCATGGCCGCGCTCGCGACCGCCGAGTCGGCGCTGTTGCGGAATCAGATGGAGGACGCCGCCCGCTTCGCCGAACGAGCGGTGAAGGGTCTCGATCCCGGCACCCCCGCCTGGCTGCGAGCCCAGGACATCCTCGCCGCGACGGAATCGGCGGAATTGAACCCCTAGTACCCGATCTCGGAGTTTCGCGGCCTTCGGGCGCAAAGCCCGAGATCGGGTACAAGCTCATGAATCTGTACCGATTTCGCGGCTCCGGAGTCGACTTCGGCGACTCCGGAACTCGCGAAAGTCGGTACTAGGCGGACTCGCGCCCCGTGGCCCGCTCCCGGTTGACGGCCCCAAACAGACGTGTCATGGCATCACCGGCACCGGACTGCGGTGCCCTCACTGCGAGAGCCCCACGTTGGCAACGCGACGTGCCCTGATCTTCGTCCTCAACGGACCCAATCTGAACCTGCTCGGCACGCGCGAGCCCGGGATCTATGGGCGCCAGACGCTCGCCGACATTCGGGCGCTGTGCGCCGGCAAGGCCAAGGAGCTGGGGCTGGAGGTCGACGTCCGCCAATCGAATCACGAGGGAGTCCTGATCGATTGGGTGCACGAGGCGAAAGACAAGGCCCGGGGCATCGCCATCAATCCCGGTGGCTATACCCATACCTCGGTCGCGCTCATGGACGCGATCAGCGCCGTCGGACTGCCGACCGTGGAGGTGCACCTTTCGAACATCCAGCGGCGCGAGGAGTTTCGCCGGCACTCCTACGTCGGCCAGGCGGCCACCGGCTCGATCTGCGGGTTCGGGGCGGAGGGCTACGGCTTGGCGCTCGCCGCGCTCAAATCGCTCATCGGCCGAGCCTAGGGATGGGCCGTCTCGCCATCGATCCGGACGCGATCCGCGAACTCGCCCGGTTGCTCGACGAAACCGGGCTATCGGAGATCGAGGTCGGCGACGGCAGCCGGCACCTGCGGGTCGCGCGCGGAGCGGCCCCGATGGTGGTTTCGGTTCCAGCGCCAACGGTCGACCCGACCGCCGCCGGGCAACACGCCGCTGCCGATGCCGCCCCGGCCGGCACGCCCGTGACGTCGCCCATGGTTGGCACCGCCTATCTGGCGCCCGAGCCCAATGCCGCCCCCTTCGTCCGGGTCGGCGACACGGTCAACGAGGGCCAGACGCTCCTGGTGATCGAGGCGATGAAGGTGATGAACCCGATCCGGGCACCGCGGCGCGGGCGGGTGGCCGAGGTGCGCGTGGCGAGCGGCAGCCCGGTCGAGTTCGGCGAGGTTCTGGTGGTCCTCGGTTAGAGGGGCCATGTTCGACAAGGTCCTGATCGCGAACCGAGGTGAGATCGCGCTGCGCATCCACCGCGCCTGCCGCGAGATGGGCATCCGCACCGTCGCCGTCCATTCCACCGCCGACGCCGACGCCATGCACGTCCGGCTGGCCGACGAATCGGTGTGCATCGGACCGCCGGCCGCGGCCGAAAGCTACCTGAACATCCCCGCCATCGTCTCCGCCGCCGAGATCACCAACGCGGATGCCATCCACCCCGGCTACGGGTTCCTGTCGGAGAACGCGCGGTTCGCCGAGATTGTCGAGGAGCATGGGATCGTGTTCATCGGGCCGACGCCCGAGCACATCCGCCTGATGGGCGACAAGGTCGCCGCCAAGGCGACCGCCAGGCGGCTGAACATTCCCGTGGTACCAGGATCCGAAGGGACGGTCGCGGACGTGGCATCCGCCCAGGAAATCGCCCGGGCGATCGGCTATCCCGTGGTGCTGAAGGCAACGGCGGGCGGCGGCGGGCGTGGGATCAAGCTGGTGGTCGACGACGCGGAGCTGGACCGAGCCTTCCCCATCGCCGGCGCCGAGGCTTTGTCCGCCTTCGGTGACGGGTCGTTGTACGTCGAGCGTTTCCTGGTGCGGCCGCGGCACATCGAGATCCAGGTGCTGGCGGATGGCCAAGGCGCCGCAGTCCACCTCGGCGAACGCGACTGTTCGCTGCAGCGCCGGCACCAGAAGGTCCTGGAAGAGACGCCATCGCCGGCCCTGAACGGCGCCGAACGCGATCGGATCGGCCAGGTCGTGGTCGAGGCGATGCGCGCCCTCGGCTACCGCGGGGTCGGAACCGTGGAGTTCCTCTACGACGGATCCGGCTTCTACTTCATCGAGATGAACACCCGCCTTCAGGTCGAACATCCGATCACCGAGATGGTCACCGGGTTCGACATCGTGCGCGAGCAGCTCAAGGTCGCGGCCGGCATACCCCTTGGTATCACCCAGGCCGACGTGCGCTTCCAAGGCCACGCGATCGAGTGCCGCATCACCGCCGAGGACCCGGTCACGTTCGCGCCGTCGCCGGGCAGGATCGGCAGCTACCATGCCCCTGGCGGGCTGGGCGTGCGGGTCGACTCGGCGCTGTACGGCGGCTATCTCGTCCCGCCGTTCTACGACAGCCTGATCGCCAAGCTGATTGTCCATGGCCGCAACCGCAACGAGTGCCTGATGCGCCTGCGCCGGGCGTTGGAGGAGTACGTCATCGACGGCGTGTCGACGACGATTCCCCTGCACCAGCGCCTGATCGGCGAGGCCGAATTCGCCAACGGCGCGTACGACGTCGGCTGGTTGGAGCGGCTGATGGCCGGGCCAAGCGGCTAGGGTTCGGGTGGTCGAACTCACCGCCGAGCTGCTGCTCAGGGCGTATGCCGCCGGCCTGTTCCCCATGGCCGAGGACCGCGACGATCCGTACCTCCACTGGGTCGATCCGGATGCCCGCGGCGTGATTCCGCTGGCTGACTTTCACGTCCCGCGCCGCCTCGCCCGCACCGTGCGACGGAGCGAATTCAAAATCAGGGTCGACACGGATTTCGACGCGGTCATCGCCGGCTGCGCCGAATCGACCGCAAAGCGCCCCCGCACCTGGATCAACCACCAGATCCTGCGACTCTACGGCGAGTTGTTCGCCCGAGGTCACGTCCACACGGTCGAATGCTGGCGCGAGGGCCGGCTGGTCGGCGGACTCTACGGCGTGTCGCTCAGGGCGGCGTTCTTCGGCGAGAGCATGTTCAGCCGCGAACGCGACGCCAGCAAGGTCGCCCTCGCGCACCTGGTGGAGCGCTTGCGGCTCAGGGGTTTCCGTCTCCTGGACACCCAGTTCGTCACCCCGCACCTAGCGATGTTCGGCGCCATCGAGGTGCCGCGCGAGCGCTATCGCGCCCTCTTGGCCGATGCCTTTCAGGTGCAAGCCCGGTTCTAGTGGTCCGCCCCAAACACGATGCTGAATCATGCGTTTGTGTCGGACCACTAGGGCGAATCGGCCGCCTCCAGGCAGCCGATCACCCAGACGTCGTACACGGGATGCTCCAAGGCCGAGAGCGCCGGGCTCGATGCGAACATCCAGCCGGCGAAGGCTTCGCTCGGAGCCGCGCCCGGCTTCAATTCGCGAATCTCGAGGAAGGCGGCGCTTTCGGGGGTTTCCTCGGGCGGTGTCTGGTAGCAGGTGCGGGCGGTGATCTCGAGGGTCCCGAAGTGCACGGGCTGGTTGATCGGTGCCTCCAGGCGGGAAATCCGGGCGGTGATCTTGTCGAGTCCCTGCAGCACCGCGCCGGTCGGCTCGGCCAACGCCGTGGTGGCGCCGATCAGGGTGCACAGCAGGGCGGCCGCGGGACAGCGCACGGAGCTAGCTTTTGAACGGCTGGCTAAGGCTGTCCACCAGCTCGTGCAGGGCGTGCCGGACCTCGGCCTCGTCACAGCCCATGAGCACCGCGTCCTCGAGCGCGTCCTGGCACAACTGGCGCAACTCCGCATGGTTCTGGTTCAGCACCTTGATCTTCTCGAGGCAACTGATGGGGCTGCCGTCGGCGGCATACCAGACCCGCTCGCCCTTCCCCGAGTCGCGCGCCGCCATGGGCGATCACTCCTAGGGGCTGCTGGCGGCGCCGCTCTTGCCGGAGCCGTAATTGTAGATGAGCTTGCCGATCAGCGACTCCAGGTTGACCGCGGGCTGGGTCATGGTGATTTCGCCCCCTGGCGGCACGGTCTCCTCGGCGCCGCCGGGCTCGATCGCCACGTACTTGCCGCCAAGCAATCCTTCGCTCGCGATCAGCGCCGCGCTGTCGTCGGGCAGGTTGATGTTCGGATCGATGCTCAAGGTCACCACCGCCTGGAAATACTCGGGGTCGAGGTCATGAGCCACGACCGAGCCGATCTTGATCCCGCTGAGCTTGACATCGTCGCCGACTCGCAATCCGTCAATGGCCGTGAACCGGGCGGTCACTCGGTAACCCTCGACGGTCTCCACGTTGCCGCGGTTGTAGGCGTAGACGAGGAAGAAGCCGGTGACCACCAGCACCACGCCGCCCATCAGGGTTTCGATCGCGTTCCTGCTCATCGAGTCGGTCCTAGTTCGGGCGCCAGGGTTCGTAGTCGCCGGTTGCGGGGGGCCTCTGCCCGGTGCCGTGGAGGTGGCCCCGAGGAAGATAGGCGTCGGGCGAACCCGTGGCGTTGGGCCGATGCGGCTGTTCCCAGGGCTGCGCAGCCAGGGGTGCCACCGATGGCGGCAGCGCGATGGTGTGATGCAGCCACGCGTGCCAATCGGCGGGAACCTTGGACGCCTCGGCAGCGCCCTTGTAAAGGACCCAACGCTTACGCCTCTGGCCCGATTCGTCGGGATTCTTCTCGTGATAGTACCGGTTTCCGAAGGAGTCCTCGCCGACCCGCTCGCCCCGGAGCATCGTGTAGAGCCGCGTTCCCAAGGTCATGATGGTTCCTGCCGCCTTCTTTCCGCATATTGCCGGTCGTCGCCCGGCCCGTCCAGCTTCGCCGCCCAGGATGCGACCCCGGCGGTGATGCACGCGATAATCGCAAACGTGTCAGGCGCGCAACCCGCGAACCTCACCTCGATGTTACACGTAAGGTGTACATCATATTGTGCTCGTACGTCCGCCGGTCCCAAAATCTTGTTGACCCGAATCACCCGACGTCCTAGATTGCTCGCCCTGGGTGTCATAGGATCAAGAATCCACATCCGTCTTCGGACTGTCAGTCGTTAATCCGATCCCAGAAGCAAAAAAACTAATAAAATCCGAGGCCATGAAGAGAATTCTCTAAGGGAACTGGAGAGTTTTCGTGTGCTCCTCTAGCTGTTGTTTAAGGTCGATTAAGGCTTTTCGCGCTGATACAGCGCGCCTGTGTCATGGATTTTGGCACCGGGCACAAATTCGCCCGGAGATACTGTTGACAGAAGGTAAAATTTCTCCATAGTGAGGCTCAAGAATTTGTGGGGTCGGCCGTCAAGAGCACCAGATGCTGTGGCGGACGAAGCGTCCAAGGGGCACGGGGGGAGTGATGCGTATAGCACGGCGGTTTACCGCGGCGAATCGGGACGCATACGACGGCGTGGCGTTCCGGCGCATCTCCAGCGAGATTCGCAACCCCGACGGCTCCGTGGTCTTCCAGGCCAAGGACATCGAGGTTCCGGACGGCTGGTCCCAGGTCGCCTGTGACGTCCTCGCCCAGAAGTATTTCCGCAAGGCCGGTATCCCTGTCGCCACCCGGCCGGTCGAGGAAGGGGACGTGCCCGGCTGGCTGTGGCGCCGCACGGCCCAGGACGGCACGAAGTTCGCGGGCGAATCCTCGGCCCGCCAGGTGTTCGATCGCATGGCCGGGACCTGGACCTACTGGGGCTGGAAGGCCGGCTATTTCGACGCCGAGGACGACGCCCGCGCGTTCTTCGACGAGTTGCGGTTCATGCTGTGCCGGCAGATGGGTGCGCCCAATTCGCCGCAGTGGTTCAATACCGGTCTGCACTGGGCATACGGCATCGACGGTCCGGCCCAGGGGCATTTCTACGTCGACCACACCACCGGCACGGTGGCCCGCTCGACCAGCGCCTATGAGCGGCCCCAACCCCATGCCTGCTTCATCCAGAGCGTCGATGACGATCTCGTCAACGAGAACGGGATCATGGATCTGTGGGTGCGCGAGGCCCGGCTGTTCAAGTACGGGTCGGGCACCGGCAGCAACTTTTCCAAACTGCGGGGCGAGAACGAACCCCTGTCGGGCGGCGGCAAGTCGTCCGGGCTGATGAGCTTCCTCAAGGTCGGCGACCGCGCCGCCGGAGCCATCAAGTCGGGTGGGACCACCCGGCGTGCGGCGAAGATGGTGGTGGTCGATGTCGATCACCCCGACATCGAGACCTTCATCGGTTGGAAGTCCCGCGAGGAGCAGAAGGTCGCCGCCCTGGTGGCCGGTTCGAAGCTGTGCGAGCGCCACCTGAACGACGTCATCCGGGCCTGCCAGATCGGCGCCGCGCCCGGCCGCTACGACCCCACCCAGAACGCCGCCCTGCGCCAGGCGATCCTGGGGGGGCGCAAGGCCATGGTGTCGGAGAACTACATCCAGCGGGCGATCCATCTCGCCAAGCAGGGCTTCGATCACATCGACTTCCCGGTGTTCGACACCGACTGGGACTCCGAGGCCTACCTCACGGTCTCGGGCCAGAACGCAAACAACACGGTGCGCGTCTCCAACACGTTCCTGGACAAGGTCGTGACCGGCGGGTCCTGGGATCTGAACTGGCGCTCGAAGAACAAGGTCGCTCGCACCCTCGAAGCCAGGTCGCTGTGGGACCAGATCGCCTTCGCCGCCTGGTCGTCCGCCGACCCGGGGCTGCAGTACGACACCACGATCAACGAGTGGCATACCTGTCCCGCGTCGGGCCGGATCAACGCTTCGAACCCGTGCTCCGAGTACATGTTCCTGGACGACACGGCGTGCAACCTCGCGTCCCTGAACTTGCGCACGTTCCAGGACGAGAACGGCGCGTTCGAGATCGAGGCGTTCAGCCACGCCTGCCGGCTGTGGACCGTCGTCCTGGAAATCTCGGTGCTGATGGCCCAGTTCCCGTCGCGGGAGATCGCCAGGCGGTCCTACGAGTTTCGCACCCTCGGCCTCGGCTACGCCAACATCGGCGGCCTGCTGATGGCCGCTGGCCTCGCCTACGACAGCGATTCCGCGCGTGCCCTGGCGGCGGCCATCACCGCGTTGATGACCGGCGTGTCCTATGCGACCTCGGCCGAGATGGCCCGGGAGCTCGGCGCGTTTCCGCGCTTCGCCGAGAACCGTGACGGCATGCTGCGGGTCATCCGCAACCACTGCCGGGCCGCCTATGGCGAGGCCGGCGGCTACGAGGACCTGTCGATACCTCCGGTGCCCCTCAAGTCCGAGGCGTGCCCCGATCCGGCGATCGTCGCCGCGGCCGAGGCGGCTTGGGATCTAGCACTCGAGCTCGGCAATGCGCACGGGTTCCGTAACGCCCAGGCGACGGTCATCGCACCCACCGGGACGATCGGGCTGGTAATGGATTGCGACACCACCGGAATTGAGCCCGACTTCGCCCTGGTGAAGTTCAAGAAGCTGGCGGGCGGCGGCTATTTCAAGATCATCAATCAGACGGTTCCCGTGGCGCTTTCCCGGCTGGGATACAGCCCCGGCCAGATCGACGACATCGTCCGTCACGCGGTCGGCAATGGAACCCTGGAGCGGGCGCCGGGCATCAACCACGCCACGCTTCTGGCCCGGGGCTTCAACCAATCGGTGCTCGGCGCGTTGGAAGGTGCCCTCGCGGCGGCGTTCGATATCCGCTTCACCTTCAACAAATGGACGCTCGGCGTCGACTTCTGCACCCATGTCCTCGGCCTCGCGCGGGCCCAGCTCGACGAGCCGGGCTTCGACATGCTGGCGGCCCTCGGGTTCAGCCGCGCGGACGTGGACGCGGCCAACGTCTACTGCTGCGGCGCCATGACCCTGGAGGGCGCTCCGCACCTGAAGGACGAGCATCTGCCGGTGTTCGATTGCGCCAATCCGTGCGGTCGCACGGGCAAGCGGTTCCTTTCGGTCGAGAGCCACATCCGCATGATGGCGGCGGTGCAGCCGTTCATCTCCGGCGCCATCTCGAAGACCATCAACATGCCGAACGCCGCGTCCGTCGAGGAGTGCAAGGACGCCTACATGCTGTCGTGGCGCCTGGGACTGAAGGCCAACGCCCTATATCGCGATGGGTCGAAGCTGTCGCAGCCGTTGTCCGCCCTGTTCCTCGGCGACGGCGAGGCGGAGGCGGACGAGGTCGAAGCCACCGCCAAGGTGTCGACGACCGAGCGGATCGTGCGCGAGGTCATACGCGTCACCGGCCGTAGCCGCCTGCCGCAGCGCCGCCGTGGGTATACCCAGAAGGCCATGGTCGGCGGCCACAAGGTCTACCTGCGGACCGGCGAGTACGAGGACGGCACGCTGGGCGAGATCTTCATCGACATGCACAAGGAGGGTTCGGCCTTCCGCGCCCTGATGGACAGCTTCGCCATCGCCGTGTCGATGGGCCTGCAGTATGGCGTGCCGCTGGACGAGTTCGTCGAGGCCTTCACCTTCACCCGGTTCGAACCCTCGGGCATGGTCGAGGGCAACAGTGCGATCAAGATGTCCACGTCGGTGCTGGACTACATCTTCCGCGAACTGGCGATCTCCTATCTCGATCGCCACGACCTGGCCCATGTCGTGGCCGCGGACCTGCTGCCCGACAGCGTCGGACGGGGTGCCGGCGATACGACCGCGCGCACGTCCGAGCAGAACAAGGCGGCCATGGAAACCGCGTTCAAGCAGAGCGTCAGCCGCGGCTACCTGCGCGGGTCGCTGCGGGTGGTCGAAGGCGGGATGACGTCCGAGCAGATCGTCGCCAGTGTCGGTGCCGCCTCGGTCGGCGCCGCCGCCGTCGGCTCGACCTACGGCGTGACGGTTGGATCCGTCGTCATCGAACGAATCAAAGAGGCCAGGATCAAAGGGTATGAGGGTGAGCCGTGCAACGACTGCGGCCAACTCACACTGGTCCGCAATGGGACGTGCCTCAAGTGCGACACCTGCGGCGGCACGAGCGGTTGCTCGTGACCCGGGTCGCTACGTCCCCGCGCGGTCTCGCGGCGTCTCCGTGACACCATCGCCGCCGCGGTTGCTCATGGTGTGTCCTCCCTGAACTCATCGGGGCGTGCATGTAGCGCGCCCCGTTTTTTTTTCTAGAGCACGTTCCGTTTCATGTTGACCCGCCCGTCCCCCGTCCCCTCCCGCAAGGGGAGGGGGACGCACGGATCATTTCTTGCTTCTCCCCTCCCCTTGCGGGAGGGGACGGGGGACGGGGGACGGGGCCGATCCGACCGAGTCTACGTGGTCGGAACGTGCCCTAGTCGGGGGCGGACCGGCAACCTTCCGGCTTGAAGACGCGGCGGGTCGATGCTGGATTCTTCGCCAGGCGGGCGTCGGGGCGGCGCGGCCTGGCGACGAGCTCACCACCGCAGTTCGGACAGCGTCCACCCAGCCTCGACAGGGCGCAAGTCTGGCAGAACGTGCATTCGAACGAGCAGATCATCGCGTCGGTGGCCCCCGGCGGAAGATCGCGGTCGCAGCACTCGCACGATGGCCGCAGCTCCAACATGACATCCCTCCCCGCGGTCCCCATGATGGTTGCCGAAGATTAGACCGGGCCAAGCGAGATGGGTAGCCGCGTGCGCGCGCGAATTCACGGTCTGCTCGTCGCCGCGCTGGCGTCGGCGCCCCTCGGCCTCGCGGTGGCCGACAGTCCGGCGCTGCCGGATCCATGCTACGATCCGGCGCGGCCGGGTCCGGCGTACTGCGAGCTGATCGCGGAGCGGACCGTCGCGCGGCCAGGCGGCGAATCGTACGTCAATCAGCTCTATGAGTTCTACGAAGACCTCGCCGCCGGCGAGGCGCGGCCGCCGCAGTGGGTGTTCGACTACACCCCGCCCTACAATCAGTCCGGGATCAAGCTGTACGACGAGGCGGCGCGCCTGCTGCTGGCCGGGGAATGGAACGTGGGGGGTGCCTGGTTCGAAGCGCCCGACGTCATCGACCACCCGGATTACGGGACGCTGCTCGTCATCCCGCAGCGCTTCGCCGGTACTGGTGCGATCGCCGATGACCGGTTGCTCCGATTCGCCGACGGTTCGTGGCGGCGAATCGCGGCCAGCCCCTTTCGCGACGAGGCCACGGGCGAGCCCGGCTGGCTCGACGGCGTCATCGCCGAACTGCCGGCCGATCTCGGCATCTGGAAGGGCGTGCCCGTCGACTACCTCACCATGCGAGGACAATCCCCGCTGTGGCGGGCCACCGACGCGAACTGTTGCCCCACCGGCGGCACCGTCGATCTCGGCTTCGCCCTGGACGGCGACCGGCTGGTGGTCCGCGAGGTCGTCTACCGGCCGTGATCAGCTCGCCGGTTTGGGCGGCAGCGCGAGCCGGATCGAGAGCTCCTTGAGTTGCTGCGGCGTGACCGGGGCGGGTGCGCCCATCAGCAAGTCCTGGGCCTGCTGGTTCATGGGGAAGGCAATCACCTCGCGCAGGTTCGGCTCGTCGGCCAGGAGCATGACGATGCGATCGATCCCGGGCGCCAACCCACCGTGCGGCGGGGTGCCGTAGTGAAAGGCGTGGAACAACGCCCCAAACCGCTTTTCCACCTCCTCCCGGCCGTAACCCGCGATCTCGAAGGCCTTGACCATCACATCCGGCAGATGGTTGCGGATGGCGCCCGAGGACAGCTCGATACCGTTGCACACGATGTCGTATTGGTGCGCCAGGATCGTCAGCGGATCCTGCTCGGTCAGCGCCCCCAATCCGCCCTGCGGCATCGAGAACGGGTTGTGACTGAACTCGATCTTCTTGCTGTCCTCGTTCAGCTCGAACATCGGGAAGTCGACGATCCAGCAGAAGCGGAAGGCGTCCTTCTCCTTGAGGCCGAGCTCGTCGCCCAGGCGGGTGCGGGCGAGGCCGGCAAGCCGCGCCGCCTTGGCCGCCTGATCGCAGGCGAAGAAGACGGCGTCGCCGGCCTCGAGCCCGACCAGTTCGCGCAATCGGGCGAGGCGCTCGGGGCCCAGGTTGTTGGCGATCGGTCCCTTGGGCCCATCCGCCGCGAGCACGACGTAGCCCAAGCCCGGCGCCCCCTGCTCCTTCGCCCAATCGTTCAGCTTGTCGAAGAAGCTGCGCGGCCGGTCCGCGGCTCCGGGCGCCGGGATCGCGCGCACCACCGCGCCCCCCTCCACGGCCCGCGCGAAGATCTTGAAACCCGAGCCCCGGAACACCTCGGTCACGTCCCTGATGATGAGCGGGTTCCTGAGGTCGGGCTTGTCGTTGCCGTATCGCAGCATCGAATCGGCGAAGGTGATGCGGGGGAACGGCGGCGGCGTGATCGCCTTCGTCGTGAACTCCTTGAACGTCCCGTGCATCACCGGCTCGATCGCCGCGAACACGTCGTCCTGCTCGACGAAACTCATCTCGACGTCAAGCTGGTAGAACTCCCCGGGCGATCGGTCGGCGCGGGCGTCCTCGTCGCGAAAACAGGGGGCGATCTGGAAATAGCGGTCGAACCCGGACGCCATCAGCAGCTGCTTGAACTGCTGCGGCGCCTGGGGCAGGGCGTAGAACGAGCCGGGATGCAGCCGACTGGGAACCAGGAAATCGCGGGCACCTTCCGGGCTGGAGGCGGTGAGGATCGGCGTCTGGTACTCGAGGAACCCGGCTTCGATCATGCGGCGACGGATGCTGGCGATCACCTTGGACCGCTGCACGATGTTGCGATGCAACTTCTCGCGCCGGAGGTCGAGGAAGCGGTACTTCAACCGCATATCCTCGGGATAGTCGGCATCGACCGCCACCGGGAACGGCAGGGGATCAGCCGCCGACAGGACCTCGACGCCGGTCACGCGGATCTCCACCTCACCGGTCGCGAGGTCGGGGTTCACCGTCTCGGGGCTGCGGGCGACCACCCGACCCGTGATCGAGACAACCGTCTCGGAATGCAGGCCGTCAATCGCGGCGAAGGCCGCCTCCCCCGACTCGACGACGCCTTGAGTGAGCCCGTAGTGATCGCGCAGGTCGAGGAACAGCAGGTTGCCGTGATCGCGCTTGCGATGGACCCACCCCGCCAGCCGGACCTCTTTGCCGACGTCGGCGTGGCGCAGCGCGCCGCAGGTGTGGGAGCGATAGCGGTTCATGGCCAGACTCTGCGGTTTTCCGTGACGTTCGGGGCGCACAAGCGCATGGGAGCGCGGCGGCTGTCAAGGCCTCGAGCCGGCTCGCGCGGCGCCCGGCGGGATGGTAGAACCCCCGGGCCATGACCATCATCACCACGTCCGAACAGATCGCCGAGTTGTGTGCCCGGCTGCGCCGCGCGCCCTTCGTCACCGTCGACACCGAATTCATGCGCGAGAGCACCTACTGGTCCAAGCTCTGCCTGCTGCAGATCGCCGGGCCGGAGGACGAGGCCGCCATCGATCCGCTGGTCGACGGCATCGACCTTGGGCCGGTTCACGTACTGTTCGCCGACCCGGCGGTGCTCAAGGTCTTCCATGCCGCCCGCCAGGACATCGAGATCTTCGTCCATGCCACCGGCAAGGTACCCGCGCCCCTGTTCGACACCCAGGTCGCCGGCATGGTGTGCGGCTTCGGCGACCAGGTATCGTACGACACCCTGGTCGCGAAGCTGGCCAACGAGACGATCGACAAGTCGTCGCGCTTCACCGATTGGTCCCACCGGCCCCTGACCGAGCGGCAGCTCAGCTACGCCCTCGCCGACGTGACCCACCTGCGCGTGGTCTACGAGAAGCTCGCGCGCCGGGTGGAAAAGTCGGACCGGGAATCCTGGTTGGCCGAGGAGATGGCGCTGCTCAACAACCCGGCGACCTACACCGTCCGCCCTGAGGACGCATACAAGCGGCTGCGCAGCCGGCGGCCAAGCCGGCGGATGCTGGCCGTGCTGCGCGAGGTCGCGGCCTGGCGCGAACGGGAGGCGCAGCGGCGCGACCTGCCCCGCAACCGGGTGGTGCGCGACGAGGCCCTGCTCGAGATCGCCGCCCACGCCCCGACGAAGGTCGCCGATCTGGCGCGCACCCGCTCGCTCAGCCGGGGCCACGCCGAGGGGTCGTTCGGCGGGGAGATTCTGGCCGCCGTCGCCCGCGGCCTCGCGCTGCCCGACGCCGAATGCCCCGAACTCGACCCCGCCTATGATGGTCAGGCGGCCCCCGCACCCCTCGTCGACCTGCTCAAGGTGCTGCTCAAGCAGAAGTGCGAGGAGCACCACGTGGCCCAGAAGCTGGTGGCGAACAGCGCCGATATCGACCGGCTCGCCCTCGGCGATCCCACCGTCCTCGCCGTTCATGGCTGGCGCCGCGAGGTGTTCGGCGAGGCGGCGCTGGCGCTGATCGCCGGGCGCATGGCGCTGTCGCCCCGGCGGACGGGGATCGAGCTGGTTCCGGTCGAGGCCGAAGGCGCGGCGGAAGGCGGTCCGCGCGCCCGGAAGAACCCGCTCGGCCAACCCATCGGCTGGACCGTCAAGGGCTGGTCGCCCAGGCCGCGGCCGCCGCGTTCGGTCCTGGAAGGTCGCTTCTGCTGGGTCGAGCCGATCGACCCCGAACGGCACGCTGGCGATCTGTATGAGGCCTTCGCGGCGGATGCCGCCGGCAAGATCTGGACGTATCTGGCCTATGGACCCTTCGCCGATTCCGCGGCGTTCGGCGAATGGCTGACGAAATCCTGCTTGGGCGACGACCCGCTGTTCCACGCCATCGTGGATTCGGCGACCGGGCGCGCCCAGGGCGTCGCCAGCTATCTGCGGATCGATCCGGGCCCGGGCGTGATCGAGGTCGGACACATCAACCTCGGTCCGGCGCTGCAGCGGACGGCGGCGGCCACCGAGGCGATGTTCCTGATGATGCGGCGGGTGTTCGACGAGTTGGGTTATCGCCGCTACGAATGGAAGTGCGACGCCCTGAACGAGCCGTCCCGGCGGTCGGCCCAGCGCCTGGGGTTCCGCTACGAAGGCCTGTTCCGCCAGGCGATGGTCTACAAGGGGCGCAACCGGGATACCGCCTGGTACGCCATCGTCGATCGGGATTGGCCGGCCCTGAAGCGGGCCTACGAGCGCTGGCTGGACCCCGCGAACTTCGACGATTCGGGGCGCCAGCGCCTGGGGCTCTCGGGACTGACCCGGGCCGGCTAGACCAGGAGCCTCCAGGCGGCACCAAGCGCCGCCGTCCCGGCGAGGGTCGCGAGGGTGCCCGCGCGGAAGCGGAAGATCGCGACGGCGGCCAACCCGGCGAGAACGGCGGCAGCCGGATCGAACGTCGCGAGCAGGGGCGCCGGGAGTCGCAAGGGGCCGGCCGCATAGGTTGCGACGGAACCGAAGATGGTGTTGAGGGCGAACCACGCGGCCAGGTTGAGGATCGCCCCGACGACCGCCGCCGTGATCGCCGCGAGTCCCCGCGCCAGCCCGCGATGGCCGCGCAGGCGTTCGATGTAGGGCGCGCCGAGGAAGATCCACAGGAAGCACGGCACGAAGGTGACCCAGGTGGTGAGAGCGGCACCCGCCATCCCGCTGGCGAGCGGAGCCAAGGCGCCCGGATCGCGGAAGGCGGCGAGGAAGCCCACGAAGACCAGGACGAGGATGAGTGGGCCCGGCGTGGTCTCGGCCATGGCGAGGCCGTCCAGCATCTCGCCGGGCGCGAGCCAGCCCAGCCCGGTCACCGCCTCCTGCGCGACGTAGGAGAGGACGGCGTAGGCCCCACCGAACGTCACCACGGCGAGCTGGCTGAACAGGGCCACCACGTCCATCAGGATGCTGTCCGGCCCCAGCAACGCGAGCACCAGGAGAACCGGCGCGGCCCACAGCCCGCCCCACAGGGCGATCACCCCGACGGCGCGCCGCCATGATGGCGCGACGTGGATCAGATGGGCATCCGTGCGATCATCGTCGGCGGAGTCGGCGCCGCCGTGGCCCTTGCCGGCCGGGAACAAGTCGGGTCGTACCCGTCCGCCGAGCATGCCGACAAACGCGGCGGCGAAGACGATGACGGGAAACGGAACACCGAAGGCGAAGATCGCGACGAAGGCCACCCCCGCCACCACCCACATCGCGCGCGTCGCCAGGGCGCGTTTCGCCACCCGCGCGAGGGCCTGAACGACGATGGCGAGGACCGCCGCCTTGAGCCCGAAGAACAGGACATCGACGAGCCCGCTGCCATGGAGCAGCACGTACGCGGTGCTGAGGGCCACGAGCACGAAGAATCCCGGCAGCACGAACAACGTGCCGGCGACGATCCCGCCCCGGGTGCCGTGCAGCAGCCAGCCGACATAGGTCGCGAGCTGCTGCGCCTCGGGACCCGGCAGCAACATGCAGAAGTTGAGGGCGTGCAGGAACCGCGCCTCGCCGATCCAGCGCTTCTCGTCGACCAGAATGCGATGCATCAGGGCGATCTGCCCGGCCGGCCCGCCGAAGCCGAGCACGCCGATCCTGGCCCAGACCCGGACCGCCTCGGCGAAGGGGACCGGCCCGGTCACGGCCGCGCCACCGCCGGCGGCCAGGCGTGCGCTTCGCCCTGGAGGTCGAGGATCCAGCGGTACAGCGCGTCATACATGACCAGGCCGTGCCGCAACAGCTCGCCATCGTCGGTGATGTTGCCGCCGAGGCCGAGGGAGATCGCGAACAATCCTGGCGATTCCGGGGTCAGGTCCGGGCGCGACGTGTCGGCGCCCCGCACGATGACCGCGAGGCGCCGCAGCCCGGCGTCGTCCAGGCCATGGTCGTCGAGAAAAGCGTCGAAACTGCACAGCTCGCCCCGATGGCTGAGTTTGGCGCCGGGGATATCGTAGGGCGTCGCGCCGGTTTCGGCGGCGATGGTGAACACCCGATCCGTCGGGACGTAGAGAAACCGCGCATCCGGATCGATGAAGCGTCGGATCAGCCAGGGACAGGCGATCCGGTCGATCTTGGGCCGCTCGCGCGTGACCCAAAGCGAGGGCGTCCCCGGCTTGGGCGCCAGATCGAACCCCTGGGACCGCCACCCTTCGATGCCATCGGCCAGGTAGGCGGCGCGACGCCCGCGGCGCCCCAGGGCCGCGGCGGCGCCTTGGCTCACCTCGTGCCCATGCACGCAGTAGACAACGACGGCGCGTGCCAGTTCGAGATCACCGACCCAGTCGTCAACCGTCTCCGGCAGCCGCCGCAGGGCTCCCGGCAGCGCGTCCGGCGCCGCGTCGTAGGCGGCCTTGCGACGGACATCGATCACCAGCGGGTTGCTGCCGCGGGCGCGCTGGTCGTGTAGGTGTCGCGGGATTACGAAAGCATCCATGGCTCCCTCTCCTGTAACGCCAGGTCAGGAGCGGCGCTTGGATGCGACTCGGCATCTGACGGGGAGGCCACTCGGTTCCCCGTGGGGCAGCTTGCTAAACCCGCCCGCGCCGTTGTTCAAGCGGAATCGAACGGGAGAGAAGCGGTGCCGTCCAGCATCAGGCGCGCGAACGGTACCGTGATCGGCCGGCGCTCGGCCAGGGCGGCGCGATCCAGGGACTCGACCAGGGCGCGGGCCGCGGCAAACGAACGCTCCATGCGCGGCACCAGGAACGCGATCACGTCGTCCGCGACCTTCAACTGGCGGTCGGCGAATTGCTTGGCTAATACCCCCGCCAACAGCCGATCGTCGGGCGCCGCGACCGATACGACCGCCGCCGCCGCCAGACGCGACCGCAGGTCGGCGAGGCGCACCGCCCAGCGCGCCGGCGAATCGCGCCCGGTCAGCACCACGGTCCCGCGCCGCTCGGCCACCACGTTCAGAAGATGAAACAGGGCCGTTTCGTCGACGCCACGATCCGCGTCCTCGATGGCAATCGCGCGGCGATCCGCCATCAGGGCGAACGGATCGCGCCCCGCCAGATCGGCGGCGGCGATGCACGGGGCTCCACTACGGCCCAGCCAGGCGTGAACCAGGTGAGTCTTGCCGCACCCAGGGGGGCCGGCGATCGCCAGGGCAGGCCCCGGCCAGGCGGGCCAGCGGTCGAGCCATGCCACCGCGGCCTCGTTACAGGGTGCCACCAGGAAGTCAGCCACCCCGAGCGCCGGGCGATGCCCAAGGTCGAAGGTCAGCTGTGGACGGATCAAGCCGCCGGCCCGCTGTCGGACCCGCCGTGCCCGCGATAGAGCGGGCTAGCCATGTATTGGGTCAAGGCGAAGCGCGCCAGCACCCCGATCACGGCCGCGACCGGCACCGCGAGGAGAACGCCCACGAATCCGAACAGGGCGCCCCCGGCGACCAGGGCGAACATGACCCAGACCGCATGCAGCCCAACCCGGTCGCCGACCAGCTTGGGTGTCAGGTAGTTGCCCTCGACCGCCTGCCCGACGATGAAGATCGCCGCGATCACCAGCACCCGCCACGTATCGTCGAACTGCAACAGCGCCAGGCCGACGCTGAGGAAGATGCCGCCGATCGAGCCGACGAAGGGCACGAACGAGGCAAGCCCGGCCATCATGCCCACGATCAGGCCGAACTCGAGCCCCGCCAGGGTCAACCCCATCCCATAGAACCCCGCCAGGATCAGGCAGACCGTCGCCTGCCCGCGCGCGAATCCAGCCAGCGTGCGGTCGATCGCGTGCAACTGCGCCCGGATCACGCCGGCGTTGTCCCGCGGCAACCAGCCATCGACCCGAGCCGTCAGGCGGTCCCAGTCGCGCAGCAGGTAGAACGCCACCACCGGGGTGATGACCAGGAGCGACAGCAGGCTGAGCACCGCCTGGCCCGACTGCAAGACGCCGCTCGCCGCCTGCAGAAGCCAGCGGAAGAGCTGGCCCGATGCCCCGCCCACGGCGTCGCGCACCCGGGCCAGATCCTCGGGACTGAGCACGTCCTTGAGCAGCGCGCTCCACGTCGCGACGCTCAGCCGGGCGGATTCGAAATAGCCGGGCAGCCGAACCGCCAGGCTCTCGAGCTGCTGCACCAGAAGCGGCACGAGCATCATCGCGAGGAGGATCAAGACGATGAAGAACCCGACGGTCAGGACCGTCGTCGCCAGGGTGCGGGACAAGCCCTGGCGCTCCAGGCGATCGGCCAGAGGATCGAGAAAATAGGCGATCGCCATGCCAGCGACGAACGGCAACAGGACCGACTTGAGCAGGACCAGGGCGGCGATGAAGAGTCCGAGTGTCGCCGCCCAGAACCAAAGCTTCTGTCGCACCGTCATGGGTTTCCAGCTTCCGCGTCGAGCAGGGTGCGCGACCAGCGTATCACATAGGCCACGCCCGAAGCGGTCGTCGTCGCCGCCACCAGCCAGATCAGGATCGCGGAAAGCGGCGCGAGATCCAGCCCAATGGCCAGGTCCGCGAGGATGCTGGCCGCCAAGGCGATCTGCATGAAGGTGTTGACCTTGCTGATCAGCGCCGGCGCGATCGCGAGGCGGCGGGTGAGGACATGAACGAGCAATGCCCCGCCGACGATCAGGATGTCGCGCGACACCACCAGGATGACGAGCCAAATCGGCAGGGCGTCGCGCGCCGCGAGGCTGAGGTAGGCGCCGAGCAGCAAGGCCTTGTCCGCCAGGGGATCGAGGTACCCGCCCAACTCGGTGACGCAGCCGAATTGCTTGGCGACCGCGCCATCGACGGCATCGGAGATCCCGGCGAGAACGAACAGGACGAGGGCCGCGACATCGTGCCCGTCCAGAATCAACCAGACGGTCGCGGGGGCGACGAACAGCCGCCCGAGGCTGATGACGTTCGGGAGGTTCAAGGCGCCGTCGCCGCGGTCTCGCCGAGGCGCAGCACGAGCATGTCGGCATCGGGCGCGAGGACGAGGCGCTGCGTGGCCAGCGCCGTGGCGAGCTGGGTGTCGTCCACGACGACGGTCAGGGTGACGCTGACGAGGCGTGCCCCCAAGGTCGTGACATCGACCCGGCGGACGGCGCCAAGGTTCGCGAGGCGCCGGCGGACGTCGACCCATTCGGCCAGCCCCGCCACCGGAATCTCGACCCTGACCTGCCGCTCGGCCCCACCGGCGACGAGATTCTCACCCTTCCACGATCCGTCGAGCCGCGCCCGCACGGCGCGCGCCGCGGCGGCGTACAGCTCGCCGTCCGCCGTGGCCAGGGCCGCCGTGAAGGTCTCCGAACCGACCTCGCGCTGTTCCCCGACCAGGATCGTGAGGTTGACGGTGAAGCCCTTGGTGCCGTCGGGCGGCGACGGATCGGGCGTGAGGACGACGATCGCCGCCCCGGACGCGCCGTAGCGTTCGGCGATCCGGGCGATCGCGGGCCCATCGAATCCGACCGCGCGGGCCCCGTCGATGATCGCCAGGTCTTCCAGATCGCCCAGGGGCATGACGATGGGAACCAGGCCGGGCAGCGCGGAAATCGCGTCCCAGGCCGACCACCAGGCGTTGCCCTCCTCGAACAGCAGCCGGCCGCCGCCCGCTTCTAACACGGGCAGGACCAGAACCGGCGATCGGGCGCCCTCGACATAGGCGACCGCTGCCGATGCCAGCACCGCCCGCACCGCGTCCGGATTGAAGTGATAGGTGAGCGTCGCGATATAGCGGTCCGGCGCGACCTTCTCGCTTGCTACCTCGAAGGACTGCACGAGGAGCGCGATCCGGTCGTCCGTCAGGGTCGCGAACTTCTGCACCTGATCGGGCGCGACAAGCCGGTCCATGAGGCGCAGCCAGGCGATGTGCTGCCCTTCGGACAGGGCCTGATCGCGGGCTTGGTTGGCATCGGCGGCGGTCACGTCGACGGCGACGCCCGCGACCGAATAGGCCTCGTCCGCCGCCGCCCAGACCACGTGCGGCCGGGCCGAAACCACGGCGGCGATCGCCGCGAATCCAACGGCGATGATCGCCGCCGCACCCACGCGCCCCAACCAACCCCGAGACATTGCAAACTCCCGTCCGTGCGCTATGGTCGCGCCGCCGGCCTAGCCGAACTATAGCCAACGGCCGAGACCGAAGCGAGGCATCCATCACCGATCTCACCTATAAGGACGCGGGTGTCGACATCGACGCGGGCGCGCGGCTGGTCGAAGCGATCAAGCCGCTGGCGCGGAGCACGGCACGGGCGGGCCTGATGGGCGGCCTAGGCGGATTCGGCGGCCTGTTCGACCTGGCCGCCGCCGGCTTTCGCGACCCGGTCCTGGTCAGCAGCACCGACGGCGTCGGCACCAAGCTGAAGATCGCTATCGCCACCGGGCTGCACGACACCATCGGCATCGACCTGGTGGCGATGTGCGTGAACGACGTGCTCGTGCACGGGGCGGAGCCCCTGTTCTTCCTCGACTACTTCGCCACGGGCCGGCTCGACGTCGCGGTCGCCGAACGGGTGATCGCCGGAATCGCCGAAGGTTGCCGCCAGGCGGGCTGCACCCTGCTTGGGGGCGAGACCGCGGAAATGCCCGGGATGTACCAGGACGGCGACTACGACCTGGCGGGCTTCGCTGTCGGCGCGGTCGAACGGGCGCGGATGCTGAAGGGTGGCGAGGCCCGCGCCGGCGACCTGTTGCTCGCCATCGCCTCCAGCGGATTGCATTCCAACGGCTTCGCCCTGGCCCGCCGGGTCGTCGCCGAGCACGGGCTGGATTGGCGCGACCCTGCCCCCTTCGAGCCGGACAAGCCCCTGGGTCAGGCGCTCCTCGTGCCGACCCGGATCTACGTGCGAAGCTGTCGCGGTGAGCTCGGCGCCGGCCGGATCCTGGGCCTCGCCCACATCACCGGCGGTGGCTTGAGCGAGAACGTGCCGCGCATCCTTTCACCGGGAACGCAGGCCCGCATCGACGCGACGGCGTGGGACCTGCCGCCCCTGTTCCGCTGGCTTGCGGGCGAAGGCCGCAACCGCCGCATCACCCCCCTCGAGATGGCGCGGACCTTCAACTGTGGCGTCGGCATGATCGCCGTGGTGGCGCCGGACGACGCCGCAGCGGTCACGGCCGCCCTGCGCGCGGCCGGGGAGACCGTGACCCTGGTCGGTGCGATCGAGCCGGCGGCCGATGGGTCGGCCCCACCGCGGGTGATCCTCGACGGAGCGGAGCGTTGGCCAGGCTGAAGCTCGCGGTTCTCATTTCCGGGACGGGCACCAACCTGCAGGCCCTGATCGATGCCTGCCGCGAACCCGATTTTCCCGCCGAGATCGCCCTGGTGATCTCCAGCCGGCCCGGCGTGCCGGGGCTGGAGCGGGCCGGGGGCGCGGGCCTTGCCACCGCCGTGATCGACCACAAGGCGTTCAAGGACCGGGCGGCGTTCGACGCGGCGCTGGACCGGCGCCTGCGGGACAGCGGCGCGGGCCTGGTGTGCCTCGCCGGCTTCATGCGGTTGCTGACCGAGGGCTTCGCCCAAAGCTGGCGCGACCGGTTGGTCAACATTCACCCGTCCCTGTTGCCGGCCTTCCAGGGCCGCCATGCCCACGAACGAGCCCTGTCCGCGGGCGTCCGCTTCACCGGCTGCACGGTTCATTTCGTCCGGCCCGAGATGGACCAGGGGCCGATCATCGTCCAGGCGGCCGTCCCGGTGCACGTCGACGACACGGTCGAGACCTTGCGCGAACGGGTCCTGTCCGCCGAGCACCGCTGCTATCCCCTGGCCGTCAAGCTGATCGCCGAAGGCCGGGTGCGAGTCGTCAACGAGATCGCGCTGATCGCCGGCGCCGACACGCCCCGGGCCGCGATCCTCAACCCGCGCGACTCCCGAGGACGCTAACCGACGATGTCGAGGCCGCTGAAGAAGTAGGCAATTTCGACCGCCGCGTTGTCCGCCGAATCCGAACCATGGGCGGAGTTCGCCTCGATCGATTCGGCGAAGTCCTTGCGGATGGTGCCCGGGGCTGCCTTGGCCGGATCGGTGGCGCCCATCACCTCGCGGTTGCGGGCGACGGCGTTCTCGCCCTCGAGGACCTGGACGACCACCGGGCCCGACGTCATGAACGCGCACAGGCCATCGAAGAACGGGCGTGCCCGATGGACGGCGTAGAAGCCTTCGGCCTGGGCGCGGGTCAGCCGGATGCGGCGCTGCGCGACGATGCGCAGTCCGGCCGCCTCGAGCCGCGCGTTGACGGCGCCGGTCAGGTTCCGGCGGGTCGCGTCCGGCTTGATGATGGACAGGGTGCGTTCGACCGCCATGGCGGCTTTCTCCTGGGCTGCTGCTCGTTGTCGCGGGCCTTATAGGGGCTGCGCATACCCCCCGCAACCTCTCAGCAGCCGAGCTGGTCCGCCAAGTCCACGAACCCGTGGGCCGCGAGGTCCCACCGTCCCGTCGGCACCGCGGCCCCGACCTGGGCCGGCCCGCGCTCATGCGGGCGGACGATCAGGGCGGTACGGAATCCCAAGGCCCCGGCGGCCGCAAGATCGTCCTCGTGGGCGGCGACCATGAGACATTGGCTGGGCGCCAGGCCAAGCGCCGCGGCCGTCCCCAGATAGATCTTGGGGTCCGGCTTGTACGCCTGGGTGAATTCGGCCCCGAGGATCGCGTCCCAGGCGAGCCCCGACCGCTTGGCCATCGCCACCATGAGCGCCACGTTGCCGTTGGACAGGGTGGCGAGAGCGTAGTTCGGCTGCAGCCGGGCGAGGCCCGGAAGCACGTCGGGCCAGGGGTCGAGCCGGCGCCAGGCGTGGGCCAAATCCGCGATCTCGGCGGTCGAGAACCCGTCCAGTCCGAAGCGCCCAAGCACGCGCTCCAGGTTCTCGCGCTGCAAGACGTCGAACGTCACCCAAGAGCGGTGCCCTTGCCGCACCGCCGCCGTCGCAGGTGTGTATTCGGCGTACCAGGCATCGGCGATCGCGGCCGGGTCGGCGCCAAACCCCTTGGCCGCGAACACCGCGCCCAGATCGCGTACCAGGCCCGAGCGCCAGTCGACCACGGTTCCGAACACGTCGAAGGTCAGGGCCTTCACCTCGTCAAACCCCGGTGGTTTCACGTCTGGACTCCCGTTCGCGGATTTGGCGCGGCGCGCCATGGTGCCGTAGCGGTGGGCGTAGACCCAGGTGAACTCCGCGCCCAGCAGGAAAATCTGGGCGGAGTAGTAAAGCCACACGAGCAGGGCTGCGAGCGAACCCGCGGCACCCAGCCCCGAGCCTACACCGACGATGCCGAGGTACAGGGCGATCAGGACCTTGCCGAGGGTGAACAGGACGGCGGTGACGATCGCGCCAATCCACACGTCGCGCCACCCGAGGTCCACCCGCGGGACAATCTTGTAGATGGCCGCGAAGATCACGGTGACGATGACGAACGAAATCGCGACGTTGAGGCTCCCGGCAACCTCCTCCCAGCCGCCGAGACTTCCACTCCACCAGCGGCCGATCGCGGCCAGCCCCGTGCTCGCCACTAGCGAGATCACCAGCAAAAGGCCGAGGTCGATGACCATGGCGACCAGGAGCGTGTTCCTGCGGGCGAACCTCCAGAATCCCCCCGGCCCCGGATCCGGAACGTGCCAGATGCGGTCGAGGGCGCCGCGCAGTTCGCTCAGCACGCCTAGGGCACCGAGTGCCAGGCCAAGCGCGCCGATCACCGAGGCGAGCAGGCCTTCGCGGGGCTGGCCCACGCCGACCAGGAGATTCTGGACGGCCCTCGCCCCGTCGACACCCATGATCCCCTGGAGTTGCGCGAGGATCTCGCCGCGCGCCGCCTCCGCGCCGAACACCAGCCCGGCCAGCGCGATGGCGATCAGCAGCAAGGGGGCCATGGAGAACAGGCTGTAGTAGGCGAGCGCCGCGCCCATGCTGGGAGCATCGTCGTCGCACCACGACTTCTCCGCATCGCGGATCAGCGACCAGGGCACGCGAAGGGGGGCGATGATGGTCACGTCCGATCGAGCCCTCGCGGCCACGCCTATTGCTTCCGCGCCCAATTACCGGCGTCGTCCTGCTGCCAGTAGGCGAGGACATGTCCCGCTGCCTTGCGGGCACGCCAGCGTTCCCGCGCCGCCGCCACCGCCCCTTCGTCGTTGCCGTCGAACACGTCCAGGCAACGTTGGTACGACCCGAGATCGTCGGCGTCCATGCCGTCGACCAGGACCAGGAGAGTCGCCCCGTTGGGGTTTCCCTGGGTCGCCGTCAGGAAGATCGGTTGCCGGTCATCGGCCCCGTCGGCGGCGGTCCCGTGCGGCAGGAACGACGCCGGGTCATAGGTCCACAGCGCCATGTCGAGCTGTTGCACGCGTTCGGTCGAATCGGCCAGGACGACCACGCGCATGCCCCGTTGCACCGCCTTGTCCAGAAGGCGCGGCAGGGCCCGCTCGAGCGGCGTGGTGCGCAGGTGATAGAAACCGACCTCGGTCACGAGCCTTCGTAGTTGTCCCGCACCAGCCGGTCGAGCAGGCGCACGCCGTAGCCGCTGGCGCCCTTCGGCACGAGGGGGAAATCCTTCTTCGCCCAGGCCATGCCGGCGATATCCAGATGCGCCCAGGGTGTGTCGCCGACGAAGCGCTGCAGGAACACGGCCCCGGCGATCGAGCCCGCCTCCCGGTTCTTGCCGACGTTCTTCATGTCGGCGATGTCGGAGTTGATGTCGCGGTCGTATTCGTCGCCCAGCGGCAGGCGCCATAAGGGTTCGCCGACCGCGCCACCGGCGGCGGCGAGCTTGGCCGCCAGGTCGTCGTTGTTGCTGAACATCCCGCCCTTGTAGGTGCCGAGCGCGACCACCACGGCACCCGTCAGGGTCGCGAGGTCGATCATCGCCTTGGGCTTGAAGTTGGTGTGCGTGTACCACAGCGCGTCCGACAGGATCAGCCGGCCCTCGGCGTCGGTGTTGATCACCTCGATCGTCTGCCCCGACATCGACGTCACGACATCGCCCGGGCGCTGGGCGTTGCCCGATGGCATGTTCTCGACCGCCGCGCACACGCCGACCGCGTTGACCTTCGCCTTGCGCCCGGCCAGGGCCTTCAGCAGGCCGATGACGGCGCCCGCGCCCGCCATGTCGTACTTCATTTCCTCCATACCGGCGGCGGGCTTGATCGAGATGCCGCCGGTGTCGAAGCACACGCCCTTGCCGACGAAGGCGACGGGCTTGTCCCCGGTCTTGCCGCCGTTCCAGCGCATGACGATCAGCTGCGATTCCCGGACACTCCCCTGCCCGACCCCCAGCAAGGCTCCCATGCCGAGCTCGCCCATGCGGGCATCGCCCAGGATCTCGACCTCGACGCCAAGCGCGCTCAGGGTCCGGGCTTGCTCCGCCAGGGCCTGCGGGAAAATGACGTTGGCCGGCTCGCTCACCAGATCGCGCGTGAAGAACACGCCGTCGACGACCTTGTCGAGGTAGCCGTACGCGGCCGCGGCCGCGGCCGCAGCCTTGGTTACGATGGTCAGGCGTTCCAGGGTCGGCTTGTCCTCGGGCTTCTGCTTCGTCTGGTACTTGTCGAAGCGGTAGCCACGGAGGCGGATCGCCGATGCAACCAGGGCCGCCGGGGGCGTCGAGCCTACCTTGGTCCCGGCGAGTTCGTCGACCAGGATCGCCGCATGGCGGGCACCGACGGCGTTCAGCCTCGCGCACAAGGCGCCTCCCACCGACTGGACTCCGAGATCGTCGAGGGCGGCGGCCTTGCCGAGACCAACCAGCACCACCCGCGCCGCGGCGATGCCGCTGGGCGCCACCACGTCCAGAAGCTTGTCCCGCGCGCCCGTGAAGCGGCCCGACCCCATGGCCCGGGTCAGCATGCCACCCAAGGTCCGATCGAGTTCGGCGGCCGATGGCGTGAGGGTGCGATCCTCCAGCACGCCCACGACCAGGGTATCGGCGTCGGACGGTTGCGCTTCGGCGAAAGCGACGTTCATGGACTTCCCCTTGGATGACGTTCGGCCGGGGACTCTATCCGATGGCACGACAAAGGAAAGGGGGACCCTTGCGGCTGGTCGCGGGCGGCCGGAACCGCTAAGAAGGTCGGGTGAGTCGGGCGGACCGCTACATTTTCCAGCAGCTTGCGGGTGCCTTGGTGTTTATCGCCATCGCCCTGGCCGGAGTCGTTTGGCTCAGCCAATCCCTGCGGTTCGTGGATCTGATCATCAATCGCGGGCTGTCAATCACCAGCTTCGTGATGCTGACCCTCCTGCTGCTGCCGACGTTTCTCGTCCTAATCCTGCCGATCGCCCTGTTCTGCGCGGTGCTCTACACCTATCACCGGCTCGCCAACGACCGGGAACTGGTGGTGCTGCGGGCCTGCGGGGTTGGCCCCGGGGGCCTGACCAGGCCCGTGTTCGTGGTGACCGGCCTGGTCGTCGTCCAGCTCTACGCGATGACGCTCTACCTGATGCCGGCCGGCTACCGCTCGTTCAAGGACCAGCAGTTCCTGATCCGCGACGATCTCGGGACCGCCCTGCTGCAGGAGGGAGCCTTCAACAATTTCGGCGACGAACTGACCGTCTACGTGCGCCTCGTCGGCGCCAGCGGCGAGGCCTCCGGAATCCTCGTGCACGACGATCGGGACCCCAAGCGACCCGTCACCATGATGGCGGAACACGGGGCGTTGCTTCGCGGCGTCGAGGGTCCCCGCCTGCTGTTGGTCAACGGCAACCGGCAGGAGATCGCCGCGGATCGCAGCCGACTGAGCCTCCTGTACTTCGATCGCTACACCCTGGATTTGTCGACGTTCTTCGATCCGGCGCGGCGGCACTGGCGCGAGCCGCGCGAACGTTACTTTCACGAGCTGCTGGGACCCCATACCCGCAAGGCGGATATTCGCAACGCGCCCGAGCTGCTGGCCGAGGCCCACCAGCGTCTGGTCCTTCCCTGGGTCGCGCCGGCGCTCGCCTTGATCGCGGTCGCGTCCCTGTTGACCGGCGAGCTCGGACGGCGCGATCATTCGCGCCGGCTGTGGGGCGCGATCATCGTCGGCGCCGGCTTCGAGGGCGCCTACCTGTTCCTCGAACGGGCCATCATCGGGGCCCCGGGGCTGATCCCGATCTTGTACCTTTGGATTCTGGGAGGTTCCGTCGGTGCCTGGCTCGTGCTGCGCCGGCATCGTTGGCGGCTTCCGTCCCGCGCGGCCCCATCGTCAGTCTGAGGACGCCCCGATGTTTCTCTCGCCGGTGCTGTCGTTCTACATCTGTCGGCAGTTCGTCGCGAGCGTCGTGGCCGTGTTCGCCCTGCTGTGCTTCACGGCGCTGGTCGCCGACTTCGTCGAGCTCACGCGCCGCTCGGCGCCCGCGGACGAGATCGGCCTGGGCCTGACGCTCGGCATGGCGGCCCTGCGCCTGCCATATCTCGCTCAGAAAATCGCGCCCTTCGCCATGCTGTTCGGGGCCATGTTGAGCTACCACCGGCTCACGCGGCACCACGAGCTCATCGCCGCCCGGGCCGCGGGGGTTTCCGTCTGGCAGTTCCTCCTGCCCGCGATCGTGATCGCCCTGGCGATCGGCGCGGTGATCGTCTGCGCCGTCAACCCGCTGTCCTCGGCGATGGTCATGCGCTACGAACAGCTGGAAGCGCGCTTCGCGAGCGGCCGATCCAGCCTCCTCGCCCTGTCCCCCACCGGTCTGTGGCTGCGCGAGGGCGATCGGACGGGGCAAGTGGTCATCCATGCGCGGCAAGCGACCGATCGCGGCGAGGAACTCGGGGAGGCGACCTTCTTCATCTACCAAGGGACCGACCATTTCCTGCGCCGGGTCGACGCGGGACGCGCCGTGCTCGAAGACCGGTCCTGGCGCCTGGACGACGTTCTCGTCACGTCGCCGGAGGGCGTGGCGCAGCGCCTCGCGACCTACCGCCTGCCGACGACCCTCACGCCGCAGCGCATCCAGGAAAGCTTCGCCTCCCCCGATACCCTGTCGTTCTGGGCCTTGCCGCGCTTCATCGCGACCCTGGAGGAGTCGGGGTTCTCGGCCCTTCGCCATCGGCTGCACTGGCATGCGGTTCTAGCGGGACCGTTCCTGCTCGCGTCGATGGTGCTGATCGCGGCCGCGTTCTCGCTGCGCAATGTCCGGCGGGGCGGGGTCATGTGGCTGGTCATCGGCGGCGTGTTCACCGGCTTCGGCCTCTACTTTCTCGGCGATGTCTCGCTCGCGCTCGGCCTTTCCGGGGCAATTCCGCCGATCCTCGCCGCCTGGTCCCCGACCGGGGTGTCCGCCCTGGCGGGGCTCGCTCTGCTGTTCCACCTGGAAGACGGCTGAGACCATGGGTCGGGGGGGAAGTCTGTGGGGCCTGCTGGCCGTCGTGGTCCTCGCCTCGGCGGCGGGGGCCGAGGACGCGCCCCTGTCGGCGGGGCCATCGGTCCTGGTGGCGGACGAGCTGCGCTATGACAGCGAGCTCGGAATCGTCACGGCGAGCGGTCACGTCGAGATCGCCCAGGGCGATCGCGTGCTCCTGGCCGATACCGTCAGCTACGACGAGAAATCGGGCGCCGTGACGGCGTCGGGCAACGTCACGTTGATGGAGCCCTCCGGCGACGTGGCGTTCGCGGATTTCGTCGCGTTGAGCGGCGGCCTCGAATCCGGAACCATCGAGAACATTCGCATCCTGCTCAAGGATCGCTCCCGGTTCGCCGCCCATCGCGCGGTGCGCACCGGCGGCACCCACACGGTGCTCTCCCACGTCGTGTACTCGCCGTGCGAGCTGTGCGCCGAGGATCCCATGCGCGCGCCCCTTTGGCAGATCAAGGCCGTGCGGGTCGTGCACGACCAGGAACGGCACGACATCATCTACACCGACGCGGTCCTGGAGGTGTTCGGGGTCCCCATCGCCTATTCCCCCTACCTCAGCCACCCGGATCCCACCGTCAAGCGGCGCACCGGGTTCCTGACCCCCGGCTATGGGTCCAGCGACGAGCTCGGCAGCTACGTCGAAGCGCCGTACTACATCGTGCTCGGACCCCACCGCGATTTCACCTTCACCCCCAAGATCACGACCCGCGAGGACGCCGTGTTCTTCGGCGAGTATCGCGAACGGATCGGCGCGGGCGGGTTCGATGTCGACGGCAGCATCACCCGGGTCGACCGCCGCGACGACGACGGGATCAAGATCCGCGGCAAGGAGACCCGGGGGCACATCCGCGCGAACGGCCTCTTCCCCATGGACGACACCTGGCGCTGGGGCTTCGCCGCCTATCGCGCGACCGATGACACCTACCTGACCCGCTATGGCATCGACGAGGTCGACACCCTGACCTCCCGGCTGTTCGCCGAGGCCTTCGGCGGCAGCGATTACGCAGTGGCCAACGCGTATTTCTTCCAGGGACTGAACGAGGACGACGACACCGGCGACACGCCCTTCGTCCTGCCGCTGGTGGACTACAAGCACGTCGGGCGCCAGGGCGACGACGGCGACTACACCACGATCGACCTCAACGGCATGGTGCTCACCCGGACCGATGGAACCGACAGCCGGCGCCTGTCCGCGACGGCCGGCTGGCACCTGCCCTATGTCGCGCCGGCCGGCGACGTCTACCTGCTTTCGGCGTCGTTGCGCGCCGATGCCTATCACGTCGCTGATGCGGGCGTCGGCGGCGACGAAAACGGGTTCACAGGCCGCATCGTGCCCGAGATTTCGCTCGAATGGCGCTACCCCTTCGCCAGGAACGGCGAGGCGACCAGCCAGATCATCGAACCCATCGTCGTGGCGACGATCAGCCCCCCCGGCGGGAACCCACGCAAAATCGCGAACGAGGACAGCACCGATTTCGACCTCAACGATATCAACTTGTTCGAACCCCAGCGCTTCCCGGGCCTCGATCGGGTCGAGGACGGCCCGCGCGTGAGCTATGGGCTCAGGCTCGGGACCTATGGCGACGGGGGCGGGCGCGCGACCGCGCTGTTCGGTCAGAGCTATCGGGTCGAGGACCAGGGCACCTTCGACATCGGCAGCGGGCTGGAGCGCGAACTCTCCGATTTCGTCGGACGGGTCGAGATATCGCCCGGTTCCATTCTCGATCTGGTGTACCGCTTCCGCCTCGACCGCTCGACCCTCGATTTCCGCCGCAACGAGATCGAGGCTCTGATCGGCCCGCCACGGCTCAATCTGCGGGTCGGCTACGTCGGCCTGTCGGACAAGACGAGCGCCGTGGTCGAGCCCCAGGATCGGCAGGAGATCAACCTGATCGGCCACGCCGAAATCGACAAGCACTGGACCATCAACGGCGAGATGCGCCGCGATCTCTCCGGCGCGGGCCTCATTTCCGCCGGCGGCGGCATCACCTACGAGAACGAGTGCATCCTGATCGGCATCAAGATCCGGCGTCGCTTCGTGAGCGATCGCGACGCGCCCGAAGACACCTCGTACCAGCTCGTTGTCAAGCTGCGGAACCTGGGCTAAACAGGGCGCGCGGGACCCGAAAATGGGTAATGTCGCCGATGGAAGAAGATCGCGGCTGCCGCGACGCGCGCCGATCGATTGGGTGGCGGAATTCAAGGTGCGCCTGAGTTTTCTCATCTTCGTTGCCCTCGTCGGGCTGGCGGCGGCTGGCCGGGCCCAGGAGGCGCAGCGCATCGCCGCCGTGGTCAACGACCGGATCATCTCAACCTATGACCTCGCCGAACGGATCACCGTCGTGGTCCGCAGCTCGGGCCTCCAGGATTCGCCCGAAGCGCGCGAGCGCCTGCGGGTTCAGGTTCTGCGCAGCCTGATCGACGAGCAACTCCAGGTCCAGGAAGCCCAACGGCTGGAGATGGTGGTCACCGAGGAGGACCGCGCGGGCTCGCTCCGGTTTCTCGAGGGGCAGAACAACATCCCCGATGGGGCGATGCTCGAGGCCCTAGCGCAGCGGGGGATTCCGCAGGATAGCTTCCTCGCCCAGATCGACGCCCAGGTCCTTTGGGGCAGGGTCGTTCAGGCGCGCCTGCGCCCGGCCGTGACCGTTACCGACGCCGAAGTCAGCGACGTGCTGACCCGCCTGGAGGCAAGCCGCGGCGCGCCCGAGTATCGCCTGGCCGAGATTTTTCTCGCGGTCGATTCGCCCTGGCAGGAGGCCGAGGTCGCGGCGGCGTCCCAACGCTTGATCGAAGAGATCAGCCGCGGCGCCGATTTCCGCGCGCTGGCGCGCCAGTTCTCCCAGAGCGCGACGGCCGGAGCCGGCGGCGATATGGGCTGGGTTCTGGAGAGCCAGCTTCCCGAGGAATACCTGTCCGCCATCGCCGGGCTGGGGCAGGGCGAGATCGTGGGCCCGATCGCGACCGCGGGCGGCTTCACGGTGCTGCGGCTTCTCGGCACGCGCCGTGCGTTCGAGACCGATCCGGGCGATGCGGACGTGACCCTGAAGCTCGTGGTCCTGCCCTTGCCAGCGGTCGCCTCGAGCGAGGACGAGGCCGGCATGCGGGTCATCGCCAACGATCTCGCGGCGCGGATCGAGGGGTGCGACGGCGTCGAGGCTCTGGCGGCCGAGGTCGCGGGCGCGCAAACCCGCGAGGTCGGCACGATGCCGGAAAACGAGCTGACGGCCGAGGTTCGCGACGCGATCGCCGGGGTCGCCATCGGCGAGACGTCGCGACCCGTCATCGCCGGCGGTGCGTACAACATCCTGGTCGTCTGCGATCGCCAGCAGCGCGAGGCGAGACTGCCGACCCGCGACGAGGTGCGGCAGAGTCTCTACAATCAGCGCCTGGATCTGGCCGCGCGCGGCTACTTGCGCGATCTGCGTCGGGTCGCCTTCATCGATATCCGGGTATGACGGTGTTGCCGCTCGCCGTCACCATGGGGGAACCGGCCGGGATCGGCGGCGAGCTTACCCTCAAGGCCTGGGCGGAGCGGTCGGCGGATCTGCCGCCGTTCTTCGCGATCGACGACCCGACGCGGCTCGCGGGCCTGAACGATCGGCTGGGGCTGGGCGTCCCCATCCAGGTGATCGGCGGGCCGGAGGAGACGGCGGCCGTCTTCCCGCGCGCCCTGCCGGTCCTGCCGCTCGCCCTGAGGAAACCCGCCGTTCCGGGACGCCTCGACGCGGCCAACGCCCCCGCCGTGATCGAGGCCATCGATCGCGCCGTGGCGTTGGCATCCGGGGGACGCGCGGCCGCCGTGGTGACCCATCCGATCCACAAGAAGGTCCTGATGGATTCAGGGTTTCGCCATCCGGGGCACACCGAATACCTCGCGTCCCTGGCCGGCGATGGCTTCGAGGCGGTCATGATGCTGACTTGCCCGGGCCTGCGGGTGGTTCCGCTGACCGTTCACCTGCCACTCGCCAGGGTCGCGGCCGGCCTCGATCGCGGCGCCGTCGAACGGACGGGCCGCATCATCCTCGCGGCGCTGCGGCGCGATTTCGGCGTGGCGGCGCCACGCCTGGCGGTCGCGGGCCTCAACCCGCACGCCGGCGAAGGCGGCGCGCTGGGGCGCGAGGAGATCGAGATCATCGCGCCCGCCGTGGCGACCTTGCGCGGCGAGGGACACGATGTCCGGGATCCGGCCCCGGCCGACAGCCTGTTCCACGCCGAGGCGCGCGCGCGGTACGACGCGGTCCTCTGCATGTATCACGACCAGGCCCTGATCCCGCTCAAGACCATCGATTTCGCCGGCGGCGTCAACGTGACCCTCGGGCTGCCCTTCGTGCGCACCTCGCCGGATCACGGCACGGCACTCGACATCGCCGGGCGCGGCGTCGCCTTCGCGACCAGCTTCGTTGCGGCGCTCCACCAGGCTGCCGCGATCGCCGCGCGCCGCCGCGCACATGCCTAACGCGGGGGCGCTGCCGCCGCTGCGCGACGTCATCGCCCGCCACGGGATCCGCGCCCGCAAATCGCTGGGGCAGAACTTCCTGCTCGATGGCAACCTGCTGGACCGCATCGCCCGCGCGGCCGGCGACCTCGCCGATTGCGACGTGGTCGAGGTCGGGGCAGGTCCCGGCGGTCTGACCCGCGCCCTGCTCGCCCGCGGCGCCCGCAGGGTGATCGCCATCGATCGCGACCCCCGTTGCGTCGCGGCCCTCGACGAGCTCGCGCATGCCCACCCCGGTCGGCTCGAGGTCATCGCCGCCGATGCGTTGGACCTCGATCTCGCGACCCTCGCCGATCCTCCAATCAGGATCGTCGGCAACCTGCCGTTCAACGTGGCCACGCCGCTGCTGCTGCGGTGGTTGGCGAACGCCGAGCGCTACCGATCCATGACCCTGATGTTCCAACGCGAGGTCGTCCTGCGTCTGGCCGCCCGTCCCCGGACCAAGGACTACGGCCGCCTGAGCGTGGTGGCGCAATGGCGCTGTGCCGTGCACCGGCTGTTCGATGTTCCCGCCCGGGCCTTCGTGCCCGCCCCGAAGGTCACGGCTTCCGTCGTCGATCTCATCCCGAAGGCGGGGCCGATCACGCCCGAATTGGCCGCCGCCATGGAACGGGTGACGGCCGCGGCCTTTGGCCAGCGCCGCAAGATGCTGCGATCCTCGCTGAAGGCCCTGGGCGTCCCGCTGGGACCGTTGTTCGCGGCGACGGGGATCGGGCCGACCGCCCGGGCCGAGGAACTGGACATCGACCGGTTCGTCGCCCTGGCGCGGGAATGGTTGCCAGCGCGGGTGGTTTCGCGGTAAACGTCCGGCCCGGCCCATGGCGGGCCGTCGCCGAGGAATGTTCGGGGCCATCGTCCATGTTGATCGGCCGGATCGCGCGACGACGACGAGACTGAACCTCGCCAGCTTGGCCAGGCGATGGCGTTGCGCGCCCCCAGCCGCCCCGCGAGAGCCCATGGCTCTCGCCCTCACTTGTGTTCTCCTGGACATCAAGTGGTCCGACCCAAACGCTTTGCTCCCAAGCCTTGTGTTTGGGACGGACCACAAGGTGAGAGTCTCGACTTGGGGTTCGGCGCGACGGATCGGGATCGATCCGTCGGAGTCGAACCACTAGGACGGTTTCGATCGCGCGCGTCGGCGGTCCTCGCCCCGATCCGACATGTGCGCCAGGGGAGTCCCCGATGATGCAGATCCGTGAAGAAACGCCGACCGACGGCCCGGTGATCGCCGAACTCGTCCACCTGGCTCTTGGCACCAGGGCGACCGACAGCCCCGCCGCGCGTATGCGCGCCGGCATGCGACCAGTTGCCGGGCTCTGCCTGGTCGCTGCCAATGGCACGGGCGCCGTGGTGGGAACCTTGCGCTTCTGGCCGGTCCGGATCGGCGGCGTTCCCGCCTTGCAGTTGGGCCCCCTGGCCGTGCGGCCCGAACGCCGGGGCGAGGGGTTCGGCAAGGCCCTGTTGCGCGCGGGTCTCGAGCTTGCGCGCGGAGCCGGGCATCGGATCGTCGTCCTGATCGGCGATCCCGCGTATTACCGCCCCTTCGGCTTCGAGACCGCCCTGTCCTTGGGCATCCGCCTGCCCACCAGCTTCGACGAGGCGCGCCTCCAGGTCCTGGCCCTCACCCCTGGAGCCCTCGCCGGGGTCAGCGGGGTGGTGGGTCCAGCCGCAGGAGATCGGCGACCAACGCGATGAGGCCCTCCTGCCGGGTGCGTTTCAGGCGTTCCGCCGCGAGGATCGCCAGAACCCCCGCCAGGCTGGTGCCGACGTCCTGGTTCACGATCACGTAGTCGTACTCGTCCCAGTGGCTGATCTCGCCATGCGCCTGGGCCATGCGGCGGTGGACCGTCTCCTCGCTGTCCTGACGGCGGGAGCGCAGGCGGTGTTCCAGCTCGGCCGTGGACGGGGGCAGGATGAACACGGTCACCATGTCCGCGCGCATGGTCTTGGCGAGTTGGCGCGTACCCTGCCAGTCGATGTCGAACATCATGTCCCGGCCCGCGGCCAGCGCCGCCTCGATCGGGGCACGCGGGGTGCCGTAGTGATGGCCGAAGACCAGGGCGTGCTCGAGCAGGTCGCCGCGTGCCACCATCCCGTCGAACGCCGGGCGATCGACGAAGACGTAGTCCGTCCCCGCGCACTCGCCCGGACGCGGTGGGCGCGTGGTCACGGACACCGACATCCCGAGGTTCGCATCGGCCTCCAGGAGCCGGCGCGAGATCGTCGTCTTCCCGGCACCGGAGGGCGACGAGAGAACCAGCATCAAGCCGCGTCGGCGGGCGGTATCCTGGTTCATTCGATGTTCTGCACCTGCTCGCGCAGCTCGTCGATCGCAACCTTCAGTCCGACGCCGTGACGGGTCAGCTCCAGATCCGTCGATTTCGACGTGAGCGTATTGGCCTCGCGATGCAGCTCCTGACAGAGGAACCCGAGCTTGCGCCCCACCCGCTCGGCTCCCCCCACCAGGGACCGAAGCTCCGCCGTGTGGGCGGCCAACCGATCCAGCTCCTCGCGGATGCTGCCGCGGGTGACCAGCAGGGCGACCTCCTGCGCCAACCTCTCCTCGGCCAGGCCGGTGCGCGCATCCAGCGCGCTCGCCAGGGCCTCCGCCAGGCGCCGGCGCAGGGCCTCCGGCTGCGCCGCGGCACTGCTGGCCGCAGCCGCCGTGTGACCCCCGATGGCGTCGAGCAGCGTCACCAGGATCGCGGCCAGCCGCTCCCCTTCCCGCCGCCGGGATAGGTCGAGTCCCGCGAGCGTCTCCCCCAGCGTGCCGACGATCGCGGCATCACGCCGGTCCCGTGCCTCCTCGGATTCGTCGTCGCTGGGCTCGACAATCCCCGGCAGTCGCAGCAGCCCGTCGAGGCTGGCCGGTCCGACCGGACCCCGGATATCCACGTCACGCAGCGCCTCGAGCACCTGATCGAGCAGGGCCCGGTTCACCGCCAAACGCCTCTGGCCCGGCTGCCGCTCGACGGTCAGCGCGATGGTGAAGCTGCCGCGGCCGAAACGCTCCGCCACCCGGGTCCTGGCGATCGTCTCCAACGCGTCGAATCCCGGCGGCACCCGGCAGCGCACGTCGAGGCCGCGGCCGTTGACGCTGCGCGCCTCCCAGGTCCACTGGTAACGCGGGTCCTGGCCCGTGGCACGGGCAAATCCGGTCATGCTCGACAGCGCCACCCGTTCCCCCTCGTCCGCTCCGACCCGCTGCTTAGTATAGTCTGCGCCGCTTGCCAACCCGGGGCCTCGCCATGCCGTCCGAGCCGACCAGCCTGCTCATCACCGGCGCCAGCAGCGGGCTCGGTGCCGCGCTCGCCGAGCTCTACGCGGCACCCGGCGTTCGCCTGGCGCTCAGTGGCCGCGACCAAGGCCGCCTGATCGCCGTGTCCGAACGCTGTCGCGCGAAGGGCGCGGACGTCGGCCCCCGGATCGTCGACGTCACGGACCGCGCCGCCATGGCGCGATGGATCGGCGAGGCGGACACGGCGCGTCCCCTCGATCTCGTGATCGCCAATGCGGGCGTGTCGGCCGGAACCGGATTGGGCGGCGAAAGCCCCGATCAGGTCCGCCACATCCTGGCCATCAACGTCGACGGCACCTTCAACACGATCTTGCCGGCGATCCCGGCCATGGTGGGGCGGGGCCGGGGACAGATCGCCCTGATGGCGTCGCTGGGGGCGTTCCGGGGTTTCCCGGGCGCCCCGACCTACTGCGCGAGCAAGGCGACTATCAAGGTCTACGGCGAAGCCTTGCGCGGCGATCTCGGATCCAAGGGCGTGCGGGTCAACGTCATCTGCCCGGGATACGTCGACACGGCGATGACGCGGGTCAATCGCTTCCCCATGCCGTTGCTGATGGACGCTGAGCGCGCGGCCCACATCATCAGGCGCGGGCTGGCCAGGGATCGCCCGCGCATTGCCTTTCCGTTCCCGCTGTACGTGCTGGCCTGGCTGGCTGGGGCCCTGCCGCCCGCGCTCATCGACCCCGTCCTTGCCCGGCTGCCCAGGAAGATCTAGCCGGCTGCATTGGCCGAAGGGTCAAGCTCTGCTACCGTCGGCGGGATGACCGTGCGCCCCGACGACCATCTCATCCCGACCTTCGATCTCGGGCCCCTGCTCCGTGGGGCGACGGGCGCCCATCAGCGGATCGCCGAGGCCATCCGCCTGGCGTCCGAGAATGTCGGCTTCTACGCCCTGGTGAACCACGGCGTCGCGTGGGACCTGGTGAAGCGGGCCTTCGCCTGCGCCGCGGCGTTCCACGCCATGCCCCTCGACGACAAGCTCAAGCTCGCCGTCAGCCGCCACGATCTCGGGTACATGGGGCTGGGCAAGAGCGTCACCCGCACCTCGGCGATCAACCAGAACACCAAGCCGAACTGGAACGAGGCCGTGTTCTTCGGCCGTGATCGGCAGCCCGACGACCCGGACGTGATCGCCGACAAGCCGTTCTGCGGCATGAATCAGTGGCCGACCGGATTGCCCGGGTTCCGCGAGACCGTCCTCGCCTACTGCGCGGCGCTGGAAGACCTGGCGCTGCGCATGGTGCCCCTGTTCTCGACCAGCCTTGGTCTGCCGGCGGACTTCATGGACCCCGCCTTCCGGCCGCCGGAGTTCGCGTTGCGCATGTCGCACTACCCGCCGGTCGAGGCCTACGGGGAGAACGAATTCGGATCGGCCCCGCACACCGATTCGAGCCTCGTCACCTTCCTGCCGCAGTCGCCGATCCCCGGGCTCGAGATTCGCACCCGCGACCATCGTTGGCTGGCGGCGCCCATGATTCCGGGCAGCTTTCTGGTCAACAGCGGCGACATGATGCGGCGCTGGACGAACCACCGCTACCTGTCCACGCCCCACCGGGTGCGCAACCTGTCGGGGGTGGATCGCTATGCCATCCCGTTCTTCTTCGATACCTCGCTCGACTACCCCATCGCCTGCCTGCCGACGTGCCAGGGGCCGGACAATCCGCCGCGCTACCCGCCGACGACCATGACGGCGTATTCGGCCTGGTTTTCCCGGCGGAACTACGACCACCGCAAGCAGGAGGGCGTCACGCCCGGCACCGCCCCCGGCACCCTGTCGGACACCAGCCCCGGCGAGGAACTGCCCTCTTGACCGGCGACTTGCGGTTCGCCATCACTCCTTGAGTGCGTGCCATTGTCCCTCTCGCCCTCACTCCGATTCTAGCGGCCTGCCTCGCGGCTCTGCCGCCCCGCGTTCTTGAGGGAACCTAGCGCAACGGCATCGTCTGGTACGACGCCCAGGATACAGCCGATTCGGTCAACGCTTTCGCTGAACGCTACTGTATCAAGCATGGACGCCATGCTTATTTGGCCGGCGAGGACAATCGGTATTTCTACCTGTACGGAGAGTCCGAAGGCGTCCTGGTCCCTGCCGGATATCGCCGCTCGTACGACTGCATCCTCTAACCCGCCCGACACCGTTCGAAGCACGGCCCTACGAGCTTACCGATCCTTCCGCGTTCGTGCCTCCGGCACCAACGGCCTTCGGCGGGCTTCGCGCACGTCGTCCGATGGTTACGTCCTTCCGTCGTATCGCCCATGTCCACCCCGCCCTTACGGGCGGCGTGATCAAGGTGGGCGAATAGGACGACTCCAGGACTAAGCCACTACCCGGCCCCCTGACCCCTGGCTGGAGGCCGCCGTCGCGCGCTACACTCCGGCGACAACCGCAGCAAGGACCGCCACCCCATGGCCCACGATAACGTCGCGCAGACCCGCACCATGCAGCCGCTCGATCCCGATCCGTCGCGGTCGTACACGCTGCCCGGTTGGGCCTACACCGATCCCGCGATCTTCGAGCGCGAACGGGAGGGAATCTTCTTCAAGTCCTGGCACTACGCCGGGGCGCTGGAGAACCTCGCCAAGGCCGGGGACTACGTGACCGCCCAGATCCTCGATCAGAGCGTGTTCGTCATCCGCGGTAAGGACGGCAAGCTTCGGGGCTTCTACAACGTCTGCCAGCACCGCGCGCACGAACTCCTCGCGGGCCGCGGCTCGGCCAAGGTCATCACCTGCCCCTACCACGCCTGGTCGTACCACGCCGACGGCAAGCTGCGCACCGCCCGGGGGTCGGAAAATGTCGATGGCTTCGACAAGAATGCGTTCTGCCTCAAGCCCGTGAAGGTCGAGGAGTTTGCCGGCAAGTTCGTGTTCTACAACCTGGAGCTCGACGCGCCGTCGCTGAACGAGCAGGCCGGCGACCTGGCCGAGGAGTTGCGCACCGAGGTCGTCGCCTATGACGAGCTGCGCTTCGCCTATGAACGCGGCGGGCCCATCCGCTGCAACTGGAAGGTCGCGATCGACAATTACCTGGAGTGCTACCATTGCGGTCCGGCCCATCCAGCCTTCGCCGATCTGGTGGACATGAAAAGCTACCGGACCGGCATCAGCGGCATCTGGTCGTCGCAGAAGGGCAAGCTCGGCCGGCCGAACAACAACGCGTATCCCGTCGCCGCGACGGACGCGGAGCAGGAGGCCCTGTTCTGGTGGCTGTGGCCGACCACCACGTTCAACGTGCTGCCGGGCTCGCCGGGCATGTCGGTCTTCAACTTCCTGCCCGAGGCCCCCGATCGCTGCGTCACGGTTGGCGAACGCTTCTACCTGCCGGGTCGCAACGCACCCAACGACGAGGCCCGCGTCGAGTACGGCCGCAACGTCCTGGGTCCGGAAGACACCGCGCTTTGCGAGTCGGTACAGCGCGGGCTCGGGTCCGAGGGTTACGGCCAGGGTCGGTTCATCGCCGACCTGAACGGCAGCGAGATCACCGAGCACGCCGTGCACCACTTCCATCGTCTCGTCGCCGAGGCGCTCGCGCTCTAGGGGAACTACTGGCATGAAGGACACGGAAAGCCGTCACGGCTTCGGCGCGTCGCGCCTCGCGACCGCCCTCGTCATCGCCGTCGGGCTCTTGGGCGCGGGTTCGCTCGCCGGCCGGGGCGTGATCCAGACCCAGCTTCAGGAACGCTCGGTCACGGTCAAGGGCGTGGCCGAGGTCGAGGCCAAGGCCGATCTCGCCACCCCCCCTTGCGCTTCACGGTGACCGGGGGCGACCTGGTTTCGGCCAAGGCGGCGATCGACGCCCAGGTCGACACCGTGACGCGGTTTCTCGCGGATCACGGCTTTGCCCCGGAGGAGATCAGCCTCGGACGTCTCGAAGTGCAGGACTCCGCGACCTACGGCTACCAGCCCGACGCGGTCACCTCGCAGAACCGTTTCACCCTCGCCTACACGGTCACGCTGCGGACCACCAAGGTCGACGCGGTCGCGGCCATGGGCCGGCAGCTCGGCGACTTGGTGCAGCGCGGGCTGATCCTCGGCGAAACCGGCGGGCCGTTCTTCATCTTCACCGCCGCCCGCCTCAACGAGATCAAGCCCGAGCTGATCCGCCGGGCGACCGAGGCGGCCCGCGCCGCCGCCCAGGAGTTCGCCACCACCTCCGGGGCCCAGGTCGGCTCCATCCGCCGGGCCAACCAGGGCGTCATCAGCGTGCTGGCCCGCGACGAATCGCCGACCGCCTCCGAGTACCAGTCGATCGACAAGCGGATCCGCGCGGTGACGACCGTCGAGTACTTCCTGATCGATTAGGGACCATGGTCGATGCGGCCTTCAACATCGTCCGCTCGTGCCGCTACGGCCAGATGGTGTTCAACGTCAACGACCAATACGTCGGCCGATCGCTGGATCTCTACGGCGAGTATTCCGAGGGCGAAGTCGCGCTGTTCCGCCAGGTGGTGCGGCCGGGCGACATCGACGTCGACGTCGGCGCCAACATCGGCACACATACCGTGGCCTTCGCGCGCCTCACGGGCCCGACCGGCGCGGTCGTCGCGTTCGAGCCGCAGCGGGTGGTGTTCCAGACCCTGTGCGCCAACCTGGCGCTGAACAGCATCACCAACGTCATCGCCCAGCAGGCCACCCTGGGCGCCGAGCCGGTGCACATCGTCGTTCCCAACATCGACTACGGCAAGGCCAACAACTTCGGCGGCGTGGCGCTCGGCGGATTCGCCCGCGGCGAGAAGGTGCCGGTGATCACCCTCGATAGCCTCGCCTTGCGGGCCTGCCGGCTGATCAAGTCGACGTCGAAGGCATGGAGGCCGAGGTTCTCGCCGGCGCCAACGACACCGTCCGCCGCTGCCGGCCCCTGCTGTATGTCGAGAACGATCGCAAGGAGAAGGCCGGCGCCCTGTTGCGCGCCATCGACCGGCTCGGCTACGTGATCCATCGGCACGAGCCGCCGCTGTTCAATCCGGCGAACTTCCTCGCCAACCCGACCAACGTGTTCGGCAAGATCATCTCGCGCAACCTGCTCTGCGTGCATCGCGACCAGAAGCTCGCCGTCGCGGGCGGCCAGCCGGTGGCGGTTCCGGCGGAAGTCGACTAGCATTCCCACGACGGAGGTACACCCCATGCCCGACGATTCCCGATCCGCGGACCGCCCGACCCCCCTGCAACGCGAACTCGAACCCTGGTCCGACGCGCGCGAGGACCTGCACCGGCCCCTGGCCGACCCCGCGTGGGCCTGGGTCGCGGGCACCAGCATGGAGACCACGACGGCGGCCGAGTGGGGCATCCTCGAACGGCAGGGCGACCTCTGGTTCCGCGACCGGCCCAGCCGCGAGATGCTGGCGATGCTCGAGGCGCAGAAGGACGAGACGGCCTACGGCCACGGGATGAACAACTACGGCCATTCGCTGCAGACCGCCACCCGGGCCTGGCGCGACGGCGCCGACGAGGAGGACGTGGTCGTCGCCCTCCTGCACGATCTCGGGCAGAATATCGCGCCCAACAACCATGGCGAATTCGGCGCGGTGGTGCTCCGCCCCTTCGTCTCCCCGGTCAATCACTGGCTGGTGAAGCACCACACCGTCTTCCAGCGCTATCACCGCCTGGAGCACCCAACCTCGGAGCGCGACACGCGCGAACAATACCGGGGCCACCCCGCCTTCGAAGCCACCGTCCGCTTCTGCGAACGCTGGGACCAGCCGGCCTTCGACCCCGACTACCCGACGCTACCCCTCGCGGCCTTCGAGCCCATCGTCCACCGCTTCTTCGCCCGCCCCCCGAGCTTCACCGACCCGATGTAGGGCACTGTCCGCCCCCCTCACCCTCCCAACGCTGCGTGTCCGCGCGGCGAAAAACACCCGGACGCCGACGCGCCGCCTGAGTCAATCCTGTCCCTGCGGCGTCCGCCTCCTCTTGAGTGCCGCCATCACCGGCTCGGCGACGACGGCGAAGCCGTACTCCAGGCTCGCGTCCTCGATCACCCGCCACAGGTAGTCGGCGAACGAGCGGTCGACATGGAGGTCGAAGGTGGGTGCCTCGTCGAGCTGGTGCAGGATCACCAGGGCGCGGGCGTAGCGTGACTGGGCGCACCGCCCCGGCCCGAACGCGCGCGGGTGCAGGTCGATCGGGCAGCCCTTGGCGATCACGTCGCGGGCGTGGGCGCCGGTCAGGCGGATGATCGTGCGGCCCTCGCTCACGTCGGTGACCGCGGCGTGGCACCCGGCCAGGGCCGCCCGCAAGGCCGCGACCGTCTTGTCCTGGGTATCGGGCGCGCCCACCACCAGCCATTCGTCCGGCCCGAGCCACAGGGCGTAGCGGTCGCGCTTGCCGTCCACGGTGTTGGGCGCTACCGGGGGGGCGAACCCCAGCGCCGTCTTCGCGCCGGCGGCGAAGGCCGGGTCGGCCGGGTCGCCGCGCAGGCTCACCTTGGCGATGAAGCGCCGCTCGCCGGCCACGACGCCCGCCCCACCCGGATCGCCGACCGCGCGGGCGTCCAGCGACAGGTGATCGAGCGGGCTCTGCCGCAGGTAAGGCTCAACCACGGAGTCGCTCGCCTTCCTTGTCCCAGAAGATCGGCGGGACGACCTTCGCCCAGGACGTCGTGCCATACGACGAGACCGCCACCGTCTGCCCGTGCCGCGCCCGGCCACCCATGAGCAGCGCCAACGCGAACGGGCGGCCCAACGCGGCGCTCCAGTAGCTCGAGGTGACGTGGCCCTCCATCGGCATCGGCGGTTTCGGCCTGATCTCGGCGACGATCTGCGCGCCTTCCTGCAGGGTGTCCTTGGAGTTCTCCGGCAGAAGGCCGACGAGTTGCTTGCGATCGGCGCGCCCGCAATCGGCGCGGGTCAGGCCGCGCTTGCCGATGAAATCGGTCTTCTTCTTGCTGACGATCCAGTCCATGCCGAGATCCTGGGGGGTCGTGGTCCCGTCGGTCTCCTGGCCGACGATGACGAAGCCCTTCTCGGCGCGCAGCACGTGCATGGTCTCGGTGCCGTAGGGCGTGATGTCGTACTTCGCCCCCGCCGTCATCAGCACCTGCCACAGCGCGACACCACAGGACGACGGCACGTTGATCTCGTAGGACTGCTCGCCCGAGAAGCTCACCCGGAAGACCCGGGCCGGGATGCCGGCCACGGTGCCGTCGCGCCAGGCCATGAACGGGAACGCCGCCGACTCCAGGTCGATGTCGGGGCAGAGTTCGGCCAGCAGGCGGCGGGCGTTGGGGCCGGCGATCGCCACGACCGTCCAGTGGGTGGTGGTCGAGGTGAAATGGACCCTCATGTCCAGCCACTCGCACTGCACCCACTCCTCGAGCCAGCCCATCACCCGGGCGGCACCGCCGGTGGTCGTGGTCATGTGATAGTGGTTCGGCCCCAGGCGCGCGGTCACGCCGTCGTCGAACACCATGCCGTCTTCCTTGAGCATCAGCCCGTAGCGGCAGCGCCCGACCTCCAGGTTGTCCCAGGCGTTGGTGTAGACGAGGTTCAGGAGCTTCAGCGCATCCGGCCCCTGGATGTCGATCTTGCCCAGCGTCGAGGCATCGACGATCCCGAGGCTGGCGCGCACCGCCCCGCATTCGCGGGCGACCGCCTGGTGCAGGGTTTCGCCCCGGCGCGGGTAGTACCAGGGCCGCTTCCACTGGCCCACGTCCTCGAACAGGGCGCCGGCCGCCTCGTGCCACTGGTGCAGCCCGGTCATCCGCACCGGATCGAACCGATCGCCGACGCTCCGGCCCGCCAGCGCGCCATAGGTCACCGGCGTGTACGGCGGGCGGAAGGTGGTGGTGCCAACCTCGGCGATCGTCGCGTTCGTCAGGTCGGCGAGGATGGCGAGGGCGTTGACGTTGCTGGTCTTGCCCTGGTCGGTGCCCATGCCCGTCGTGGTGTAGCGCTTCAGGTGCTCGACGGACCGGTAGCCCTCGCGCGCCGCCAACTCCACGTCGTCGGCCGTGACGTCGTTCTGGGCATCGACGAAGGCCTTGCCGCCATGGCCCGCGGTCGGCACCCGCCACAACGGGCGGAGCGGACCGGCCGGGGTATCCCCGGTCGCGGGCACCGGCGGTGCGACGCCATCGCCGAAGCCGCAGGCGAGGGCGGCCGCGGCTCCGCCCGCGAACCCTTCCGCGAGGCAGCCGGCGAGGGAAAAGGTCCCCCGCGCCGCGCCGACCGAGCGCTCGGCCTGGCGCGATTCACCGGGGACGAAGGCCGCGATCCCAGCGTCGAACCGGGGCCGGCCGCCCGATTGGGAAAACAGGTGCAGCGTCGGGCTCCAGCCGCCCGACACGGCGATCAGGTCGCAGTCGTAGCACCGCGCCGCGCCGATCAGGCGGCTGCCGTCGGCCGCCAATTCGTACACCTCGGCGCCTTCCACGCGCTTGCGGCCCAAGGCGGCCGCGACCGTGCGCCCGGCGGCCAAGTCGATGCCCCGCACCCGCAAGGGTTCGCGCCAGGCATCGGGCGGAGTCTCGCGGGCGTCGATCACGGCCTGGACGTTGACCCCGGCCTCGGACAGGTCGAGGGCCGCGGGGTACGCGCTGTCGTTGTTGGTGACGACGATCGCCCGGTCGCCGGCGCGCACCGCCCAGCGGTTGGCGTACGTCCGCGCCGCCGAGGCCAGCATCACCCCCGGCCGGTCGTTGTCGTCGAACACCAGGGGCCGCTCAATCGCGCCCGTGGCCAGCACCACCTGGCGGGCGAGAACCTTCCACAGTCGCTGCCGTGGCAGGGTCGTGTCCGTCCGCGGACCCAAGTGATCGGTCACCCGCTCGATCAAACCCAGGTGGTTGTGGTCGTAGTAGCCGAACACGGTCGTGCGCGGCAGCAGGCGAACCTCGGGCAGCGCCGCGAGCTCCGCCATCGCCCCCGCGACCCAGTCCAGCGCCGGCGCGGCCGCGATCGTCGCCGCCTCGCCGAGCAGGGACCCACCGAACTCGGAACTCTCGTCCGCCAGGATCACCCGCGCGCCCACCCGTCCGGCGGCGAGCGCCGCCGCCAATCCCGCCGGACCAGCCCCCACCACAGCCACGTCGCAGTGGGCATAGGTCTTCTCGTAGCGGTCCGGATCGGGTTCGGTCGGCGCCCGGCCCAATCCGGCGGCGCGGCGGATGAACCATTCGTAGAACCGCCACGCCCGCGGCGGCCACATGAAGGTCTTGTAGTAGAACCCCGCCGGGAGGAACGCGGCCAGGGCACTGTTGATCGCGCCCACGTCGACCTCGACCGAGGGCCAGCAGTTGACGCTCGCGGCGCTCAGCTCGTCGTGCATCTCCGCCTGCGTCGCCCGCACGTTCGGCTCGGTGCGCGCACCGGTGCCAAGCTGGACCAAGGCGTTGGACTCCTCGGACCCGGCGGCGACGATGCCGCGCGGCCGGTGATACTTGAAGCTGCGTCCCACCAGCCGCACGCCGTTGGCGAGGAGTGCCGAGGCCAGGGTATCGCCCCCGAACCCGTCGTAGCGCCGGCCGTTGAATTGGAACGTGAGCGGCCGCGACCGATCGATCCGCCCGCCCGCCGCATTGCGGAACCGCTGGTCGGTCACGGGCCCGCCTCGGGACGCGGCTCGCCCATCTTGTAGACCGCGAGGATGCGGTGGCTCACGGTATCGCGTAGCACGTTGAACCAGCGCCGGCAGCCGGCGGCATGAACCCAGCGCTCGGCGTGCACGCCCTTGGGGTTCCGGCGCATGAACAGGTAATCGGCATAGGCCCCGTCCGACAGGGCTTCCGGCCGCGCCGGCCGCGCGATATGGCCCTCGCCGCCATAGGCGTACTCGACCTCGTCGCGCGGGCCGCACCAGGGACAGGCGATCAGGTGCATGGCTAGTGCGCCACCGCGGCGGCGCCGTGCTCGTCGATCAACTCGCCGGTCGAGAAGCGCTCGATGTTGAAGGCCTCGTTCAACCTGTGCGGCCGGTCCTGGGCGATGGTGTGGGCGAACACCCAGCCGGACCCCGGCGTCGCCTTGAACCCGCCGGTGCCCCAGCCGCAGTTGACGTAGAATCCCTCGACCGGGGTCTTCGAGACGATCGGGCTGGCGTCCGGGCACACGTCGACGATACCCGCCCACTGGCGCATCATGCGCAACCGGCTGAACATCGGGAACAGCTCGACCACCGCCGCCATCTGGTCCTCGATGACCTGCAGGCTGCCGCGCTGGGCATAGGAGTTGAAGGTGTCGATGCCCGCGCCCATCACCAGCTCGCCCTTGTCGGACTGGCTGACGTAGACGTGCACCGCGCCCGACATGATCACCGTATGCAGGATCGGCTTGATCGGTTCCGAGACCAGAGCCTGAAGCGGGTGGCTTTCGATCGGCAGCCTGATCCCCGCCATGCCGGCGACAACGCTGGCGTGCCCCGCGACCACGGCGCCGATCTTCGGCGCTCGGATGGTGCCCCGGGTCGTCTCGATCCCGGTAACCTTGGCGCCGTCGCGCAGGATCGCCATCACCTCGCAGTTCTGCAGGATGTCGACGCCAAGCCGGTCGGCAGCGCGGGCGAAGCCCCAGGCGACCGCGTCGTGGCGGGCGTTACCGCCGCGCCGCTGCAACGACCCGCCGAGGATGGGATAGCGGATGTTGGGGTCCATGTTGAGGATCGGCACAAACGCCTTCACCTGGTCCCGGGTCAGGTACTCAGAATCGATGTCGTTCAGCCGGATGGCGTTGATGCGGCGGTGCAGCTCGCGCAGGTCGTGCAGGTTGTGGCAGAGGTTGAGCACGCCCCGCTGGCTGAACATCAGGTTGTAGTTCAGGTCCTGGGTCAGGCCTTCCCACAGCTTCAGCGATTTCTCGTAGAGGAACGCGCTCTGGTCCCACAGGTAGTTGGAGCGCACGACGGTCGTGTTCCGCCCGGTGTTGCCGCCCCCGAGCCAGCCCTTCTCCACCACCGCGACGTTGCGGATGCCATGCTCCTTGGCGAGGTAGTAGGCCGTCGCCAGCCCATGGCCGCCGCCGCCGATGATGATGACGTCGTAGCGCTCCTTCGGCTCCGGATGGCGGAACGCCGCGGGCCAACCCTTGTGCTTGTTGATCCCCTCGCGGATCAGATTGAAGATCGAGTACTGCATGGCGCTCCCACCCGGCCCGTTCATGCCGGAATCCCGCCGCCCAGGCAAGCGGGTTCAGGCGGCGATCAGGTAGTAGGCCCAGCCGAGCCGGCCGAGCCTGGCGGCGTCGCGTTGCATGGCCAGACGGGCGACGACGGTATCGACCTCGGCCACGCTGGTCTTGGCCGCGAACTCCTCGCGCTTGGCGATGAACCGGGTCGTCACGCTCTCGAAGGTCGGCAGCACATGGCGCCCCCAGTCGCGCCGCACCAGGATCCGCGGCCCCAACCGCGCGAGCAGGTCGTCGTACTGCGCGATGGTCCAGAAGTGCCGCGCGCCGTGCCGCTGCATGAAGGGCTCGCGCTCGGCCTCGGGCATCGCGGCGTCGAACAGCAGATCGGAGAGTACCAGACGCCCGCCGGGCCGCACCACCCGCAGCGCCTCGCGCACGACCCGCTCCTTGTCCGGCGCATAGAGCATCGCCTCCTGGCACCACCAGACGTCGAACGAGGCGTCCGCGAACGGCAGCTCGTGGTAGTCGGCGTAGGAGAACCGGATCAGATGGCCGAGCCCGGCGTGGTCGGTCAGCTCCCGGCCGCGGTCGAGCTGCATCGCCGAGATGTTGGTCGCCTCCACCGCGACCCCGAAGGTCCGCGCGAGATGGCGCGCCGTGCCGCCGATGCCGCACGCCGCCTCGATGACCCGCTGTCCCTGCTTGAATCTGACATCCGCCGCCATGGTCGCCGTCGCCCGCTCGGTCGCCGTATCGAACGGCTCGTCCGGGTCCTCGAACAGTCCCATGTGGAGGTTCTCGCCCCAGATGGTCGTCAGCAGGCTGAAGATCTCCGTGTCGTACTTTTTCTGGATGTGCTCGGCGTTCGATTCGCCCATGGGACTTCCTCTCGCCTCAGAACTGCACCCGATGCGTCGCGGCGCCATCGACGACGATGTTGGCCCCGGCCATGAAACCGTTGACCGGGCTCACGGCGAAGGCGACGGCGTTGGCGATCTCCTCCGGCCGCCCCATCCGGCCCATGGGGTTGGCGGCGAGGGTGGCGCGGAATACCTCCGGCTGCTCCTGCTCGATCTTGTGCCAGACGCCGCCCTTGAAATAGATCGAGCCCGGGCTCACCACGTTGGCGCGGATATGTTTCGGCGCCAGGTGGTTGGCCAGCGACTTCATGTAGTACAGCAGCGCCGCCTTCATGGTGCCGTAGGCCGCGTCCTCGATGCCGTAGTCCTCGACCCCCGAAATCGAGGAGATCGCGACGATGGCGCCCGCCCGTGATCGCTCCAGCAACGGCATGGCCGCGTTCACCGCGTTGACCGTGTGCATCAGGTCGACCGCGAACGCCTGGCGAAAGGCGGCCGGCGTGCACCCCGAGGCGAGCGCGCTCGCGTTGGCGATGACGATGTCCAGCCCGCCGAGTTCACGGCCCGCGTCCGCCACCCAGGCGGCGAGCACCGCCCCGTCGGCCACGTCGAGCGCCCGGCCGGTGGCCTTGACCCCGGTCTTGCCGAGGGCCGCCACCGCCGCCTTCACCTCATCCGCGCCGCGCGCGCAGATTGCCACGTCGCAGCCTTCCGCGGCCAACCGCTCGGCGATCGCCCGCCCGATCCCGCGCGACCCCCCGGTGATCAGCGCCTTCAGCCCTGCGAGTCCCAGATCCATGTCCCCCTCCCGTCAGTAGAGCCAAGCACCCACGGCGATCAGGCCGATCCCGTAGCCGAGCGCGCACGCCGCATGCCATAGGCGCCGCCCCAGAATCCCGAGGATCGACCCACAGACGCGCTCGCCGGCCTCGTATCCCCGTTCGAGCGCGACGACTCCATCCAGGACCCAGCCGAGGACAACGTCGAGCGCGGTTTCGGCGCGCTCGGTCGCCTGGGCGGCGACCGGCGGCTGGCGCGCATTCCAGCCGAGGCCGGCCCAGCCGGCCAGCAACAGGACGCCACCGCCGAACATCAGCCAGGTCCCCGCCCGGCGGTTCGCGGCGTTGGAGCGTACCAGCGCGGCCACGACCTCATCGCGGGTGACCCGCAACCGGGCCCCGGAATCGAGACCAGCCAAGGCCCAGATCAGGCGCGGCGCGCCATCCGGTGGGTCGACCCGATCGACCCACAGGGCCACCTCTCCCATCAGGTCGTCGAACACCTGGAAGTAGCGCGGATGTCCCGAGGGGTAGCGGTACGCTCCGGCCACGCCTTCGAGGGTTAAGTGAATCGACGTCATGCCAGGTGCGGCGCCGCCGATCGGCGATCCGGAGATGTCGTCCAGCATCGCCACCGTCGCGACGGTACCGGCAATCCGCGTCAGGTCGCTCTCCCCGGGCAGGCGCTCGGTTCGGCCAGCGACCATCAGGGTCGCGCCCCAGAGCGACGCGATCACGCCGAGCGTCAGCAGCGTCCCGGTGGGCGCTAGCAGACGGAACGGCAAGTTGGCGAGCAAACTCATGGGGCATGTCTCGTGGCACCTCGATCCATAGCACGCCGTCCGCCCCCGTGACCAACGGTTGCCCCCGCGCGCCGGGTGTCGTAGCACTCTCGCCATGGCCCTTCGCGACCTCGCGGCCCGTGTCGCCGCCGCCGTTGGCGTGGCGGCCCCGCCGCGCGCCGAGCGCTGGGACCGGTGGACCGCCAACGACCCGACCAGCCTTCGCACCCTGGATCACGGGCCGTGGAGCGCCTTCCTGCGGCGCCATGTGGTCCGCGATGCCGACGGCTACGACCGCATCGCCTACGGCTCGGTCATGGCCCCCGATCGCGCGGCACTCGGACGCTACATCGACGGACTCGCGGCGGAACGGGTCAGCGCCCTGGCGCCGGCCCAGCAATTCGCTGTCTGGGTGAACCTGTACAACGCCCTGACCGTGCGGGTCGTCCTCGACCATTACCCGATCGCCAGCATCCGTGACATCAAGCTTGGCGGTCGCGGCCCGTGGGACAAGCCGCTGGCGACGATCGAGGGCGAGCCGGTCAGCATCGGCGCGATCGAGCACCGCATCCTGCGCCCCATCTGGCGCGATCCGCGGGTTCACTGCGTCCTCAATTGCGCGAGCCTCGGCTGCCCCGACATCGGCGCGGGGGCCTTCCCCGCGGTTGATGCCGACGCGGCCCTCGCCGCCGCGACGAGCGCCTTCGTCAACCATCCGCGCGGCGTACGCGTGGGCGACCGTGGCGTTACGCTGTCCAGCATTTTCGTGTGGTACGCTGACGATTTCGGCGTGGGCGGTGCCCTGCCGTTCATCCGCCGCCACGCCAACCCGCCGCTGCGCGCGGCCCTCGATCGCACGCTCGTGTCGGGGCACGACTACGACTGGCGCCTCAACGACGCCGGCGGACAAGGAGCACAGCCATGAGCCGATGGATCCGAGGCGGCAGCATCTACGACGTACACACCGGCACCTATCGCCGCCAGGACATCGAGATCGCCGAAGGCCGCATCGCCCGATTGGCCAACACGGCGCGCCCCGCCGCCGGCGACGACGTGATCGATGCCAAGGGGGCGTTCCTCCTGCCAGGCCTGATCGATTGCCACGTCCACCTCTGCATGCCGACCGAAGCGGCGAACCCGGACAACCCGTGGCGCGGCCAGCCCGCCGGGGCGGTCGCGATCTATGCCGCCGAGGCGGCTCGGCGCACGCTGCTGGCCGGCATCACCACGGCCCGCGATGTCGGCGGCTGGGACTATCACGAGATCGCCGTGCGCGGCGCCATCAACCGCGGCATCATCCCGGGACCGCGCCTGTTCTGCGCCGGGCGCCTGCTGTCGATCACCACCGCGACCGTCGACTACTACCCCGGCATGTACGAGGTGGCCGACGGACCCGATGAGATCCGCCGCGCGGCACGCCGCCAGCTCGCGCAGGGCGCCGACTTCATCAAGATCATGGCGACCGGCGCCCTCACCTCGTCGGAGTACGAGGACAGCCGGGCGATCCAGTACACCCTGGAGGAGATCAAGGTCGCCGTCGCCATCGCCGAGGACAACTACAAGTACGTCGCGGCCCATGCGCACGCGGAGGCCGGGATACGCAATGCCGCCCTCGCCGGTTGCCGCAGCATCGAGCACGGCAGCTTCGGCAACGAGGAGATCTACGGCGTGATGGCCGAGAAGGGGACGTACCTGGTCCCCACCTGCTGCGTCGTCAGCGCCATGCTCGCCGACAATCAGGTCAGCGCCACCGTGCCAAGGCATATCCATCAGCGCTACGTCGAGTTCGACGAGATCCACCTGAAGAACGTCGGCCTGGCGAAGCGTTGCGGCGTGCCAATCGCCATGGGCACCGACGCGGGCACCCCCGGCAACCACCATGGCGACAACGCCCAGGAGCTCGTCAGCATGGTCCGCGGCGCCGGCCTGTCGCCGCACGAATCGGTCGCCGCCGCCACCATCGACGCCGCCCGCCTGCTGCGCCAGGAGGCGAACCTGGGCTCCCTGGAGGTCGGCAAGTTCGCCGACGTCATCGCCCTGGCCGAGGATCCGCTCGCCCGGATCGAGGCGGTGCGCGACGTCCGCCTGGTGATGAAGGGCGGCGCCGTCGTCCGCGACGACTTGGCTGCTTGACGCCTCCGGCGGCATGCGCATCGAGCTGCCCGCCGGCTTCCTGCCGGGACCGGTCCTGCGCTACCACGGCCGCGACCCCAGCGGTCCTACCGAGCGCGTCGCGGGCCTGGAGCTCCGGAAAGCGATTCTCATCGGCGGCGCGCCCCATGTCCTCGCCATCAGGCTCGAAGGCCGGTCGGCGGCCCTGACCTGCGACCCGGCACCGGGCGACGCCGAACGCGGCTCGGTTCAAGCGATCGCCCGGCGTCTGCTCGGTCTCCACGACGAACCGCCAGGCCTCGCGCGCTTGGCGCGGCACGATCGCCATGTGGCGCGGCTGGTGCGCGCCCGCCCGGGCCTGCGGATACCGCTGACCGCCACGCCTTTCGAAGCGCTCGTCTGGGCGATCCTCGGACAGCAGATCAATCTGGCCTTCGCCGGCACCTTGCGGCGGCGTGTCATCGCCGCCTGCGGCCGGCCGCACCCGAGCGGGATGATCGCCCATCCCACGCCCGGCGCCGTCGCGGGTCTCGGGGGCCGCGATCTGATCGCGCTACAGGTCTCCACGGCGAAGGCACGCTACCTTTTGGAAAGCGCCGCGGCGGTCGCGTCGGGCACCCTGCCCCTCGATTCGCTCGGATCGCTGCCCCAGGCGGATGCCGAGACGAAACTGCTCGCCCTGCGGGGTATCGGCCCGTGGACCGCCAACTACGTCCTGTTGCGTGGCCTCGGGTTCCCGGATTGCGTACCCCTGGGTGACTCCGGCCTCGCCACCGCGCTGCGGCGGTTCTATGCTCTCGATCGCCGCCCGACCATCGCCGAGACGCGCGACCTCATGGCGCCGTTCGCGCCGTTCCGCAGCTTGGCGACGTGCCATTTCTGGGTGAGCCTGGACGACGAGGCCACATGACGCAGCGCGGCGGTTGGTTTCCCACGCCAATGGGACCGATGATCGCGGCCGTGGACGCCGCCGGGGCGTTGACGCGCCTCGACTTTCTCTCCGGCCCAGGCACGCCCGATCAGCGCTTCGAGCGCGCGGCCCGGCGCCTGGGCGTCGATCGCGACGACCCGGCCATCGCCGCGACGATCCGCGCGATCGACGAGTATTTCGCCGGGCGGCGCCGTCGCTTCGACCTGCCGCTCGCGCCCGAAGGCAGCCCGTTCCAGCACGAAGTCTGGGCCGCGTTGCGCCGGATTCCCTATGGCGCGACCACGAGCTACGGCGTCCTAGCCGAGCGGCTGGGGCGTCCGGGCTCGGCCCGGGCCGTGGGGCGGGCGAACGCGACCAATCCGATCGCCATCATCGTTCCCTGTCATCGGGTGATCGGCGCCAGCGGGCACCTGACCGGATACGCCGGGGGCCTGCCCATCAAGCAAGCCCTGCTGCGCCTCGAGGGCGCGCTTCCGGGGGGCGAACAGCTCGGTTTCCAGGGCCTCTAGCGCCCATCGACACCCTTTCTTACCGGGCCCCGTGATGGACTGCTGGTGTCTATGCAATCTGCGCCAGGGTCCGGGTCCACATGGCAATCGATGTACCTACCGATCGGCGGCGCCCGTTGGTGCTGGTGGCCGACGACGACGTTTTCCAGCGGATGGTGGCGCGGATCTCCCTGGTCGAAGCCGGGTTCGACGTGGTGGAGGCGGCCGATGGCGCCGAAGCCGTCGCCGTCGTCGAGCGCGACCGACCCGATCTCGTGGTCCTCGATGTCCTCATGCCCGGGATGGATGGGTTCCAGGCCTGCGCGGCCATGCGGGCCACGACCTCGGGCGCCATGGTGCAGATCCTCATCGCCACGGCCCAGGAGGACACCAGGGCCATCGAGCAAGCCTTCGACGCAGGGGCGACGGATTTCATCGCCAAACCGATCCCGGGCCGCTTGCTGGGTTATCGCGCCCGATACCTCTACCGCTCCGGCCGCAACCTCGCGGATCTCGAAACCCATCGTGCGCGCCTCACCCGCGCCGAGGAAATCGCCCGCCTCGGCAGTTGGGAGCTCGACCCGGAGACGCGGACCTTGCGGTGTTCGAGCCAGGCGACTCGCCTCCTGGGTCACGGCGAAAACGACACTGTCACCTGGCAGCAGCTGCTCGATCGGATCCACGTCGAGGATCGCGACCGCGTTGCCTGGACGCTCGAGTCGGCGATCCGCGACCGGCACGACTTCGAGCTCGAGGCGCGCCTGGTTCTCCCGAGCGAACCCGACCGGGTCGCCGTGTTGCGCGGCGAGTTCGACGGGGCGCGGCAGCGGTTGCTCGGCGTCATTCAGGACATCACCGAGCGGCATCAGATCGAGGCCCGTATTCACCACCTCGCGCACCACGATCCCTTGACGAACCTGCCCAATCGCACGCTGTTCCGTGACCGCCTGGAAAACGCCCTCGCCCGAGCCCAGCGCGACGGCAGTCGGGTCGCCGTCATGATCCTCGACGCCGACAAGTTCAAGGACATCAATGACACCCTTGGGCATGGCGTGGGGGATCAGTTCCTGCAGACGATGGCGCAGCGGCTTCAGGAGTCGGTTCGCGGGTCGGATACCATCGCCCGGCTGGGCGGTGACGAGTTCGCCATCATCCAGGTCGGCTTGAACCAGCCGGAAAACTCCGAAGTCCTGTCGAACCGTCTGCTCAAGGTCTTTCGCACCCCGTTCAGCGTCGCCGGCCACGAAATCCGATCCGGCGTCAGCATCGGCGTCGCGCTCTATCCGGATCATGGGTCGATCCCCGACGAGTTGCTGGCGCGGGCCGACGTGGCGCTCTATCGGGTGAAGGGCGAAGGACGTGGGCAATTCCGGCACTTCGATCCTTCGATGGATGACGACCTGCGGGCTCGCCGCGAGCTGGAAGCCGACATGCGGCGCGGGCTCGACGAAGGCTGGTTCGAGCTCCACTACCAACCGCAAGTCGACGTCGCCAGCCGCCGCGTGGTCGGTGCCGAGGCGCTCATCCGCCTCAGGCATCCCGACAAGGGACTCATCGCGCCCAATCACTTCATTCCGCTCGCCGAGGAGACGGGCCTCATCCAGCCAATCGGCGAATGGGTCCTGCGCACGGCCTGCCGCGATGCCGCGGCCTGGGCGCGCGCCGGGCACGCCTTACGGATCAGCCTCAATCTCTCCGCCAACCAGATCCACGATCGGCGGGTGGTCGAGCTCGTGCGGGCGTCCCTGGCGGAGTCGGGTCTCGCGCCCAATCGGCTCGAGCTGGAGATCACCGAATCGGTCCTGATGCGCGATCCGGCGATGGCCCGCCAGGTGCTCGAGCAGCTACGCCGTCTGGGTGTGAGTCTCGCCATGGACGACTTCGGGACCGGCTACTCCTCGCTCAGCTATCTCCAGCTCTTCCCGTTCGATCGCCTCAAGATCGATCGCTCCTTCGTCCATCAACTCGGATCCAGCGACCACTCGGCGTCCATCGTCCGGGCGATCGTGGCCTTGGGCAAGAGCCTGGGCATGGCGATCACCGCCGAGGGCGTCGAGCATGCCCATCAGGTCGACATCCTCGAGCGTGAACGTTGTGACGAGATCCAGGGCTTCTACTTCGGCCGGCCCGTGCCCGATGCCGAATTCCGCGGCGGATTGGCAGTGCCCGTCGCCGCGGCCACGGAGATGATCGCGGCCCTCGCCTGAGCGCCCATCTCCGGCCCGCGTCGGCCAGGCGGGTGGCCGGCTAGAAACCCACGCGCCGCCTGGCGAGGGCGACTGCCATCACGCCAAGGCCGATCAGCCCCATGCCCAGGGGCTCCGGCACCGTTGGTGGCGGTGGGCCCACCAGGCGAAGGCCGGCGTTGACACATCGCGGATGAAGCGCTTGTCGCGCCGCAAGGTGCGGCCGACGAAGATCAGGCCGCCGCCGAACGCTCCCAGGTATCCGAGGATCGGCGTCACCATGGGCAACTCCGGCCCGGCGCCCTGAACGAACAGGAAGCCCGCGCCGACGATCGCCGCGATCGTCAGCACGCCGAGCCCGATCCTGACCCACCACGGCACGGTAACGATCGCGATCACCAGCCCCGCCGCGACGACCAGGGCCACCAGCGCCGCGCGCCCCGCGAGGGAGAGCTCGGGAACCTCGCGGCCGTCGAGTAACTGCGCCAGGGCATGGGCGTGAATCGCGACCCCGGGCAGGACGGCAGCCTGGCCGGCTTGCCCAACGACGTAGCCTGGCACGCGGTGTTCGTCCGTCCCCCTCAGGTCGGCGCCAATCAGGACGATCCGGTCCTTCAACAGGGCCGGCGGCAGGATGGCCGCCGCCTCCAACGGATACAGCGGAAACACCGCTTCGTCCGGATCCGGGCTGCGCGCGGGGCGGTAGTCCAGCCGTCGTGGCGTGTCCGTCGCGGGGACACCGACCGCCTGTGCCAGCGCCGCCGCCAGCGATAGCCGGGTGGCGCTGTCCGCGGCGCCATGGACCGTGTTCAGCCAGCGTACCGTACCTTCGCTGTCTTTCCCGAAATTGGGCCAACCCTTGCCCAGGTTCGCGGCGAAGGCCGCAAGCCACGGCCCCTCCTCCGGGTCCAGGCCGCGACCCTGCTCGGCCCAGGCGACCACCACGGGCACTGGAAAGGCTTCGAGGACCGCCCGCAGCCGCGCATCCTTGGCGGGTTCGGTGGGGCTCACGAACAGCATGTCGAGGCCGACCGCCCGGACCCCCTTCGCCGCCAGAGACTCCAAGGCATCGGCCAGCATCCCGCGATCGAACGGCTGCATGTAGGGGAACGGCTTCAGGGTGGAAAGGCGCACGCCGAAGACCAGAATCCGCTGATCGGCGGCCGGTTTGGGCATGCGGCTGACGACCAGCGCACGCCGCGCGTCGCCGACCCAGGTCTCCCACCGGGCGAGCGACGGCAGCTAGTCGGCGGCGGTGAGGGTGAGGAAAGTCGCGACCGTGAACACGGCGGCGCAGGTCAGGGCATCGCCCAACCTCCGCCGCGCACCAAGAGTTCCGGATCCAGCCATCGCGGCGTGCAGTCTACTCGCCACGGCCGCCCCTGGAACAGGTACGCGCTATGCCGTGGTCCGTGACCGCCCGGAGTTCACCAGAGGCGGTTCGGCAATTTCCGCTCCGACATCGCCATGGGTTACAGCGCGATCGACACCGCTAAATCGCTGGTTTGGTGCCAAGTTCCGGCACCCGGCCGGCCGTGGCACCATGGCCTCGTAACGAGATCTGTATTGGTTATTTTACACAATCGCGCCGAGGAAGAATCGCAACCTATTGATATAGAATAATATTTTCATTGGCACGAACGTTGCCGACCCTAACATGAGGTTATCGACTCTATCGCCGACCATGAGACGTAAAGGGTTGTCCGAGTAGTGCGCGGGTCGCCAATCCCTGGATGCTGCCGCTAGCAATGGGAGTTTGAATATGGAACGAATCGCGAAACAAGGACGTACTGTCGGCACGGTGGCTGCCGCCGCCCTGGGTGTTTTCGCCGCTTCGGTGGTGTCTTCGCCGGCCTCGGCGGTACCGGTCGCCGGTCAGATCGTGCCCATGGGTGTCTATCTCAACACCACTAGCGCCTTCGGACTAGCCTACGATCCGATCCATGACATCATCCACTACTCCCAAGGCGCCCTCGGTGATGGTCTCGTCCACACCGTGAAACCGTTCAAGAACTATACCCCGGCGGAGCTCGCCGCCTTGCCCTTGGTGGGCGGTATTCCGTCCCTCAGCCTGGCCGCCTCGCTCCACGACCTCGGCGGTACGACAACTCCGGCCTTCGGCAGTGCCCATTTCAACTCATTGGGATTCAACGCCGCGACGGGTCAGATCGTTTCGGCCGACGACCAAGGCGCTTTCCTCGGATCGGTGTACGGCTACGACCCGTTCACCGGGGCGAACGCCGCGGCGATCCCCAGCGTGGGCGACGACTTCGCGGACGGCCTCGATTTCGACGGATCGAACCGGTGGTTCTCGCCGAACCAGGGTTCGATCTTCAACAATGGTGTTCTTTTCGTCAGCAATGGCGATAACAGCAAGACGCTCCTGCCGATCTGGACCGGGCTCGGCAGTGCCGATGGCCTCGGCTGGTCCGGCGTGGAACAGGTCGGCGCCAGTCTCTTCGCGGTCGCGGTGCAGACCAACGCCGATACCGGCCGCTCGCGCACCCTGGTACGCTTCGATGCCATTACCGGCGAACTCCTGGGCTTCGATCCGGACGGCGATCCTCTTGCCGCCCGCTGGGAATATCTCGCCTTCGACGGCAAGTTCCTCTACGCGGCCGACTTGCGCGGCAATGCCGACGACACGGGCGTGAGTGGCGACATCTACGTCTTCGCGGTTGAAGGTGGCTTGGCACCCCCCGGTCGAGGAAACCGGGATTCCCGAGCCGGTGACCCTCGGCTTCCTCGGCCTCGGCCTCGTGGGTCTGGCGATGGTCCGCCGCCGCCCGCGTTAGTCCACGACGCGGCGATCCTCGTGAACGGCGGCTCTCGGGCCGCCGTTATCATTTGTGGTGGTGTCGTGGTTTCGATCGGTTAAGCTCGGCCGAGACCTGGGCCGGACGCCGGCCCTCCGCGCAAACCCAGGGGAGGCATCGCCATGATCAAGCACGGCTCTTCGCGTCGCAACTTCATCCAAGGGTCGGCCGCCATGGCCACCGCGTTCGCCACCGTTCGGCCGGCGCTGGCCGACCGCTCGAATGAGCTGAACATCCTCTGTTGGGAGGGCTACAACTCGGCGCAGGTGCTCGATCCATTCCGCCAATCCACCGGTGCGACCGTCAAGGCCGAATCGCTCACCAACGATCCGACCATGATCAACCGCCTGCGCGCCGGCGAGACCAATGTCTGGGACCTGATCAACGTGAACAATCCCTGGGCGCGCAAGGTGATGTGGCCGGAAGGGCTGATCAAGGAGCTCGACCGCGCCGCGTTCGAGCCGTTCTTCGACCGGATGCTCCCGGCGTTCAAGCCGCCCTACAAGTGGGCGATGGACGATTCCGGCGAGCACCTGCTCGGCATGTGCCAACGCTTCGGCCCCTACAGCTTCGTGGTCAACACCGACAAGATCAGCCGCGCGACCGCCGAGGACCAGGGCTGGGACCTGTGGAACGATCCGGCCAACGCCGGCAAGTACGGCATCCTCGAATCCGACGACTGGAACGTCTTCAACGTCTGCTGCATCGCCGGCATCGACCCCTTCCGGGTGCACACCGACGATGAGGTGGCGAAGTTCGGCGAGGTCGCCAAGGCCGTGTTCGGCGGCGCCAAGCTGGTGGGCGACATCGCCACCAACAACCAGGCGCTGGTTTCCGGCGAGATCGACTTCCACCTGACCGGCGGCACCTACAGCGTCTCGCCGGCGCGGGCCGACGGCGCCGTCCAGTTGCGCGGCATCACCCCCAACAAGGGACCCATGGAGGGCGGCAAGGGCGGCATCTCCTGGATCGAGGTCACGTCCATGGTCAACAACCCCGACCTGTCGCCGCTGGCGCCGCAGTTCCTGCAATACGTCCAGGACCCGGCGACCGCCCACACCGTGGCCTTCGCCGAGGGCACCTTCAACCCCGTGGCCCAGATGGCGAATCCGGACTGCTTCAGCCTGTTCACGGCCGCGGAGCTGGACGCCATCCAGTGGGACAGCCTGGAGGAGGAGATGGCCAAGTCGATCGAGTACGACATCGTGCCCGATTACGACCGACTGCTCGACATCATGACCTCGGCCAAGCGCGAAGCCTCGGCCGGTTGAGATCGGTCGATTCCCGATCACCCGTAGGGGCGGGTCCTGGACCCGCCCCTACCCTTCCATCACAACAGATGACCACCCGTCCCGTACTCCTCGAACTTCGCGGCCTCGGCAAGTCGTTCGGCGCGCTGGCCGCGGTCGATCGCATCGACCTGGCGATCGCCGAGGGTGAGTTCTTCACCATTGTCGGCCCGTCCGGCAGCGGCAAGACGACGCTGCTACGGATGCTGGCCGGCATGGAGCAGCCCACGGCCGGCGACATCGTGCTGCGGGGGCTGCGGATCAACGACGTGCCGGCCAATCGCCGCCCGACCTGCATGGTATTCCAGTCCCTGGCCCTGTTCCCCCACCGCACGGTCGGGGAGAACATCGAGTTCGCCCTGAAGATCAAGGGGGTGGCGCCGGCCACGCGCAAGATCCGGGCGCTCGAGCTGATGCGCCTTCTCCGCCTGCCCGAAGATTACTACCCCAAGAGCGTGACCAAGTGCTCCGGCGGCGAGCGGCAGCGGGTGGCGCTGGCCCGCGCCCTCGCCTACGACCCCGAGATCCTGTTCTTCGACGAGCCCCTGTCGGCGATCGATTACAAGCTGCGCAAGACCCTCGAGAAGGAGCTCAAGGACATCCACCGCGAGACCGGCAAGACCTTCGTCTACATCACCCACAGCCTGGAGGAGGCGATGGTGATGAGCGACCGCATCGGCGTGATGCGGGCCGGCGTCATGGTCCAGGTGGGCACGCCGAACGAGATCTACACCGCGCCGCGCGACCGCTTCGTGTCCGAGTTCATCGGCGACGTGAACATCATGCCGGTGCGCCGCGTCGAGGGCGGCCGGCTCCGCTCCGACGCGTTCGCGACGGACTTCACGGCCCCCCGGATGCCCGAAGGATTCGCCGCCGGCCACCTGGTGGTGCGCCCCGAATCCTTGCGCTTCGTCACCCGCGACGGCGAGGCCGAGAACGTGCTCGCCGGCCGGCTCTACAACGAGTACGCGCTCGGCTCGCGCATCCAGTACCAGGTGCGCGTCGGCGCGCCCGAAGGCGCTCACGTCTTCATCGTCGAGAAGCTCCGCCAGCAGGCCTACGCCGGCGCGCTCGACGACGAGGTGCGGATCGGCTGGGATGGGCGCGACAGCATCCTGGTGGGCGACTGATGGGCTCCCTCGGCCTGCGCCACGCCCTGCCCTTGCTGCTGTTCCTGCTGCTCGGGTTCGCGGCGCCGCTCCTCGCCGTGATCGGCTACAGCGTCATGCCGGAGCGCACCTTCGGGCTGTGGCAGGCGCCGACGCTGGAGAACTACGTCAACGTCTTCACCAGCACCAGTTGGATCTCGTTTCTCACCTCGCTCACGTTCGCCGGGTTGACCGTCGTCATCCTCGCCTTCGCCTGCTATCCCATCGCCTTCGGGCTGGCGCGGACCTTCGGGCGCTGGGCGCCGTTCCTCACCCTCCTGTTCACGATCCCGCTGTTCGTGTCGGAGAACGTGCGGATGTACGGCTGGGTGCTGTTCTTCATCAAGAACGGGTTGATGCTCGGCACGCTCAAGTCGCTGTTCGGCTTCGAGATCGAAAGCTGGCTGTTCACCCGCGGCATGATCCTGCTGGGCATGGTCTACGTGTACCTGCCGTTCATGCTGTTCCCGATGACGCTCGGCATCGCCATGGTGCCGAAGGAGACGCGGGACGCGGCGTACGATCTCGGCGCCAGCCGCTTCCAGGTGTTCCGCGAGGTCGATCTGCCCCTGTCGATGCCGGGGATCGTCATCGGCCTGCTGCTGTCGTTCGTCCTCGCGGTCGGCGCCATCGCCGAGGCGAAGGTGCTGGGCGGCCAACGCGCCATCCCCATCACCCACGACATCGAGATCGCCTTCACCTACTCGCAGAACTGGCCGTTGGGCGCGGCGCTCTCGGTGTTGCTGATGCTCGTCGTCGGCGTGCTCGTCGTCGGCGTGTTGCGTCGCTTCGACCTCGACGCGATCCTCGGGCGGCGCTGATGGCGCGGGCCAACTGGCGCGGCGGGTTGATCTGGGGCTGGACCCTCGCCGTCGTCACGTTCATGTACCTGCCGGCGCTCTGCCTGTTCCTCGCCTCGCTCACCTCCAGCCGCTACTTCATCTTCCCCATCACCAAGTGGGGTCTCGCCTGGTGGGACAAGACCTTCGCGTCGCTCGAGATCCACGCCCTGTTCCGCACCTCGATCCTGACCGCCGCGGTGGTCACCGCGATCGCCGTCGTCATCGCCTTCTTCGGCGCCCTCGCCTTCGCCCGCTATGATTGGCGCGGCCGGTCGATCTACCAGAAGATCGTGCTGCTGCCGATCTTCTTTCCCCAGTCGGTGCTGGGGCTCGCCCTGCTGCTGTGGTTCAACGCCCTTGGGCTCCAGCTCTCGTGGCAGACCGCGGCCTTCGCCCATCTGGTGTGGATCATTCCGGTGGTGACCCTGGTGATCTCGATCCAGGTCTACAGCTTCGACCCGGCGCTGGAGGAGGCGGCGTTCGACCTCGGCGCCAGCCGCTTCCAGGTGTTCCGCGAGGTGACCCTGCCGGTGCTGCTGCCCGGCGTCTTTTCGGGCGCGCTGTTCGCCTTCCTGCTGTCGTGGGGCAACTTTCCCCTGTCGCTGTTCACGACCGGGGCCGACACCACGATTCCGGAGTATCTCTACGCCAAGATGGTCGCCGGCTACACCCCGGGCGTGCCGGTCCTCGGCACGGTTTCGACGGCGGGCGCGGCCATCCTTCTGCTGGGCGGCTACGCCCTGATCGTGCTGTGGCGGCGTCGGCGTGAAACGTGAGAAACAGGAGGATCACATGTTGGGTTCATCGATCGCGGGCAAATCGGTCATCGTCACCGGCGGCAGCAAGGGCATCGGCTATGGCATCGCCAAGGTCTTCGCCCAGCACCAGGCCAAGGTGCTCGTGGTCGGCCGGGACCTGAAGGTCGCCGAGGCCGCCGCCCGGGAGTTGGCGAAGGCGGGCGGGGCGGTCTCGGCCTTCGCCGCCGACATCGCGGACTGGCCGGCGACGCAAGCCATGGCCAAGGCGGCCGCGGATCGGCACGGCGGCATCGACGTGTTGTGCGCCAACGCCGGCATCTTCCCCCAGGCCAAGATCGAAGCGATGACCCCCGAGTCCTGGGACGAGGTCATGGCGGTCAACCTGAAGGGCACCTTCCTGTCGGTGAAGGCCTGCCTGCCCTACCTGAAGAAGAGCGGCCACGGCCGCGTCGTCATCACCTCGTCGATCACCGGCCCGGTCACCGGCTTCCCCGGCTGGACCCACTACGGCGCGACCAAGGCCGGCCAGCTCGGGTTCATGCGCACCGCCTGCATGGAACTCGCCAAGGACGGCATCACCGTCAACGCGGTCCTGCCCGGCAACATCATCACCGAGGGCCTGCGGTCTCTCGGCCCGGAGTACGCGAAGGGCATGGCCGCCGCGGTGCCGATGGGGCACCTGGGCGAGGTCGAGGACATCGGCCACGCCGCCCTGTTCTTCGCCACCAAGGAGGCGGGCTACATCACCGGCCAGACCATCATCGTCGACGGCGGCCAAATTATCCCCGAATCCCAGGACGCCCTGGCGCAGATGTAGGGGCCCCACTCCCTAACCCTCTCCCACGCGGCGAGAGGGAACGCGCGGCGCCTTCGGTGGTGGCCAAACAACTGCCTCAATGCCGCACCTTCGCGCGCCGGTGTTCGCGCGGGCAGGTGCCGGTCCAGCGGGTGAAGGCGCGGCTGAACGCGCTGAGCTCGGAGTAGCCGAGCAGGAACGCGATCTCGGTCAGCGGCAGCGCGCGCTGCTCCAGGAACATGGCGGCCAGGGTGCGGCGCATCTCCTCGACCGCCGCACGGTAGGTCAACCCGTGCTCGGCGAGCTCGCGCTGGATCAGCGATGGGGCCAGGTGCAGCGCGCCCGCGATATGCGCGAGCTCGGGATAGCCGTCGGCCAGGCTGGCACGGATCGTCGCGCGGATCCGATCGAACAGGGTGTCGCCCACGCCTCCGTGCGACCCCATGGATTCCAGGCAGGTCCGCATCATCGCCATCAGCCGCGGGTCGCGGGCGGGCATCGGCCGGTCCAGAAACTCTGGCCGGAACACCAGGGCGTTACGCCGCCGGCCGAAGCAGACGGGGGCGCCGAAGGCCGCCTCGTGCTCGCGCCAGGCGGCCGGTTTCGGGTGCTCGAAATGCACCTCCTCCGGCGCCCAGGCACGGCCGCAGGCCTCGCGGATCACGTTCAGGAACATCCCCAACGACAGCTCCGCGTCCTGGCGCCGGTGGACGATCGCCGGCGTCGTTACCGCGTATTCCAGCCGCGCCAGGCCGTCACCGCCCCGGGCAAGCCGCATGGCCGAGGATTCCTGGTGGTAGGGGAACAGGGTGACCAGGTTCGCGAGCGCTGCCCCAAGGGTCGGCGACGATACGGCGGCGTAGCCCCACATACCGAGGTCGCGCGGCTGGAACTGGTTGCCGAACCACAGGCCGAAGTTCTCGTTGCCGGTGCGGCGCGAGGACTCCTCGAACAGGCGGCAGTAGGCGCTGAGCTTCAGCCGCAGGGTCGGCTGCCCGGCCATGTCGGGGGCGATCCCGGCATTGCCGAAGATGCCATCGATGTCGCCGCCCAGGCGCTCGATGAAGGGCACGATCCCCGTCGCCGCCGCGGCCAGGACGATCGGACCCGCCGCGCCGTCGTTGGAGCGCTCCGAGCTGCGCGCGATCACGCCCATCGCCGGCCTCCGCTTCCCGCCCTCGTGCTCCCCGTGGTCCGACCCGAACGCATGATTCCCGATCATCGTGTTTGGGGCGGACCACAGGATGAGAGTCTCACTGGGGGTTGGGTCCGACGGATCGGGATCGATCCGTCGGATCGAACCACTAGGTAACGCTTAATCCCTATTATTCCTGTCTCACTTCCAGGGTGCACTGCAAATCCTAGAGGCATTTGTGAGCTAGAACTGTGAGGTATTTCACAGCAAGGCCCTGGAGGCCGGCGGCAGCGACTTCCTCACGAAGTCCACGCCGCTAGAGACCGTGCACGAGCACATTCAGACCTGGCTCAGCGCCGACGCGTCGGGCACCCCGGGCGAGCGCCGCACCAAGGCACAAGCTGCGCTCGACGGCCTGTCGGAGCAGCAGCTACTGCGGCTGTAGCCGTCGAAGGCTGAAGGCCTGGTGCGCCGACGGGATCGGCGCGTCTGAGGCGCCGAGCGCGGCCGCCTCAGACGGCATCCAGGTAGGCTGTCTCCCCGTGAAGGGCTACGTCCAGCCCACTCTCCTCGGCCGTCCGATCCACCTTCACCGGCGTGACTCGATCGATCAGCCACAGCATCCCGTAAGTGAAGCCAAAGGCCCAGACTGACGAGAGGACGAGCGTCACCAGCTGCTTGGCGAAGAAGGCTCCATTGCCGGCCATGAGGCCATCCGTCCCCAATGGATTGAACGCGGTGGAGGCGAAGACCCCGAGGAGGAGGACCCCAAGGCCACCGCCGACGCCGTGGACGCCCCATACGTCGAGTGCGTCGTCCCAACGGAGTCTGTTTTTGAGGGCCACGGCGAAGTAACAGACGACCCCAGCCGCTATCCCAATGATCAGCGCTGTCATCGGCGAAACGTAACCCGCCGCCGGCGTTATCGTGGCGAGGCCGGCGACCGCCCCCGTCAGTAAGCCGACAAAGGTCGGCCGCTTCTCTTGCCACCAACCAACCGCCAGCCAAGTGATGGCGGCGAATGAGGCCGCGACGTCGGTGTTCAGAAAGGCGACCGCGGTCACCGAGTCGACGCGGAATTCACTGCCGGCGTTGAAGCCATACCAGCCGAACCAGAGAAGGCCGGTCCCCAGCGCCACCAGTGGGATGCTGTGGGGGCCACCCTCGACGACCCGCCTCCGGCCCACGTAGAGGACCGATGCGAGCGCCGCCATCCCCGCGGTGTTGTGCACCACGATCCCGCCGGCGAAATCCAGGGCACCCCATTGCTGCAGGAGGCCGCCGCCCCAAAGCATGTGCACGAACGGGAAGTAGACGAAGAGGAGCCAGAGGGTCAGGAAGGCCATGTAGGCCTTGAACGTGACCCGGTTGGCGAACGCCCCCGTGATCAGCGCCGGGGTGATCACCGCGAACATCATCTGGTAGGCGATGTGAACGATCAACGGGATGCCGGGAGTGGGCGACGGCGTCGTCAGGGTTACACCCCGTAGGAAGGCCATATCCAGGTTACCGATCACCCCGCCCACGTCGCCCGAAAAACACAGCGAATAGCCAACCGTGAACCAAATGACGGTCGTCCAACCCATCGATACGAACGACTGCATCATGATCGCCAGCACGTTGCGGCGACTCACCAGCCCGCCATAGAAGAAGGCGAGGCCTGGAGTCATCAACATGACCAGACCGCTACAGAGCAGCATGAACCCGGTGTTGCCCGTATCGAGGTTCGGCATCGGTGTCTCCAGCGGCTCGGCGCGGTGAGCCGACATATCTCCAAGTTACGATCGATAGGCCCGCGCCGGGGGAATATTAGCCCAGGCCAAGGCGTGTGAATAGAGCCATAGGATTCGGGGCTCCCATAACGACGCGCCATGGCGTCTTGCGCAGACGTCCATCACCGACGAGTCGCGCCACGAAATGGCTTTCCGGGCGTTCGCCGGATCGGAGCGCCCCGGGCGATCGCACGGATAAGCCTAGGTGTAAACCGACATTCCCCGGATGAACTTGATTCCGGACATCAAGGTATCCATTGGGGTCCACGCAGTAAGCTGGAGCGCGTTGAGCAACCGTGATCACCGCCGCTTGCCGCTACGAGCATCACCAACGGCCGTTTCGGGCTGCTGATCGCTCCAT
>SHVY01000043.1 GCA_009694045.1 Alphaproteobacteria bacterium
CGTCTGCTCCATGCCCATGGAGCAAACCGCCATGTCCGGCGACAGCTCGCCCCAAGCCTCGGGACCCGTCTCGCCCTCGTAACTCCAGTGCGGCGCGGCATGACCCGTCGTCGCGCTGCCGCTCGCCCCCGCCGCAAGCGGGTAACACAGGGGGCAAAGAAACGTCACGCCCGCGGCGAACAGGATTCGGCGACGTGCGAACGTGCCACCTTCCAAGGGAAGGCGTTTTGTCGATAGGCACCTTATGGTCGGTATCTCTTCGAGAATGATCAACCCGAGGCTGTTGTAGCCAAGACTGGTTACCGAAACCTTAACGTGGTTGTATGAGTAGATTGAACAACCCTCCATGATTGTAGTCGGCGGCGCCAGGAACCTTTTCCCGACGCCGGCGCCCGCGTGCGCCACGCCCATGGAATGAGCGGCAGGACGCCGGTATACAGGGCGGACATATGCGCCAGGGGGAACCGCCATGGAGTACGTGAATCTCGGCCACACCGGGCTCAAGGTGTCCCGCATCTGCCTCGGCATGATGACCTATGGCGATCCGGCGTGGCGCCCCTGGACCCTGGGCGAGAAGACGGCGCGGCCCTTCGTCAAGGCGGCGCTGGACGCGGGCATCAACTTCTTCGATACCGCGGATATGTATTCGCTGGGTGCCAGCGAGGAAGTGACCGGCCGCGCCATCCGCGACATGGCGAAGCGCGACGAGGTGGTGATCGCCACCAAGCTGTACAACGAGATGAGCGCGGATGCCAACGACCGGGGCCTGAGCCGCAAGCACGTCATGGCCTCGATCGACCGCTCGCTCAAGCGGTTGGGGACGGACCACGTGGACCTCTACCAGATTCACCGCTGGGACGACGAGACGCCGATCGAGGAAACTATCCAGGCACTCGACGACGTGGTGCGCGCGGGCAAGGCGCGCTACCTCGGCGCTTCGAGCTGCCATGCGTGGAAGTTCGCCCGGGCGCTGCTGCTGGCCGACGCGATGGGGTGCCACCGGTTCGTCTGCATGCAGCCGCACTACAACCTGGTCTATCGTGAGGAGGAGCGGGAGATGCTGCCGCTGTGCGAGGCCGAGGGTATCGGCGTGATCCCGTGGAGCCCGCTCGCCCGCGGGTTCCTGGCGGGCACCCGGTCGGCTGCGGGCGAGGGTACCAGCAAGCGGGCGAAGAGCGACGATTGGGCGCGCAAGCTCTACTACTCGAAGAACGACCTGGCCGTGCTCGACCGGGTCAAGAAGCTTGCGATCAGGCGCGGGGTGAAGCCGGCGCAGATCGCTCTCGCCTGGCATCTGCACAAACCGTTCGTGACCGCGCCGATCGTCGGCGCCTCGAAGATGGAGCACCTGACCGACGCGATCGCGGCGCTGGAGATCAAGCTCACGCCGAAGGAGATCGCGAGCCTCGAGGAGCGCTACCAGCCCCACCCGGTGCTCGGGATGTAGCCGGGGCCACCGATTCGGTACCCTAGGTATCGAGCGCGTTGATCTATTCTTGGTGTCATACCGGGGGCCGGTCGTAGGGCCGGAACCGGACATTTATCGTGATGCCCGGATGGAGGCTGTGGATTCCTGGTTCGCCGCTGGCGCGGCGCCCGGGAATGACACTGAAGGTGTGATCGAGGTTTCCGACTCGAGCGGCCTATGGCGCGTCCGGCGGTTGCACTTTCGCCAAGTTGGCCCGATCGAGGGCGATCCATGGGAAGTGAGGCTGAACGGAAGTGACGGAATTGCGTGATCGCTCTACGGGACGACGCGCGGGCGCCGGGCAAGGGTGGCGGGGCTGAGGTGAAGCGCGAGCCTGGGACTGGGGCACGGCTGCGGACTCTCGTGCGGCGATGGATGCGGGACTCGGAGTTCAAGGCGGAGCATGACGCGCTGGGGCCGGAGTTCGAGATCGTCGAAACCTTGGTGCGGGCCGGGGCGAATCCTCACAACGCGTAGGTGAGGCGGGGGAGGGTTCGGCCGGGGACTGAACCGGAGGGGGCGGAGCCGGCGGGGATCGCGCCCATGCGCAGGTAGAAGCCCAGGGCGTTCGGGTCGGCGTCGATGACGATGGTGCGGTAGCCACGCCGGCGCGCTTCCTCGCGGAGGTGCGAGAACAGCGCGTCGCCGATGCCGCGGCCGATCCAAGGGGGATCGACGAACAGCATCAGGGCGTCCACCTCGGTCTCCGACAACCGGGCCAGGGCGTGAAAGCCGGCGACATCGCCGTCAGCTTCGGCGACGAAGACCGTGCCGGCGGCGACGGCTTCGGGGGTCACTGTCAGCTCGGCCCGGCAGGCGTCCATGAAGGCGGCGTCGTAACCCCAGTGCGCCTTCGAGCGGAAGGCGAGGTCCGAAAGCGCGGCTTCCTCGCCGTGCCGTGCGGATCATCGTCTCCAATAGACCCCTCCCCCCACCCCCTCCCGCAAGGGGAGGGGGAGAACGAGACGTCCCTTCCCGCAAGGGGGGGGGAAGGCGACGTTAGTTCGAGGGCCGCAAGGAGAGTTTGGCGCGGGCCTCGGCGGGGGTGACGGGGCGGGCGCCCAGGAGCTCGATGATGCGCACCGCCTTCTCGACGAGTTGGGCGTTGGTCGCGAGCTTGCCGCGCTCGAGGTAGAGGTTGTCCTCGAGCCCGACGCGCACGTTGCCACCGAGAAGAACCGCCTGGGCGACCATGGGCATCTGCATCCGCGAGATGCCGAACCCGGCCCAGAAGGCGCCGGGCGGCAGCATGTCGCGCATATGCTTCATGCTGTCCGAATCGGCGGGCGCCCCCCAGGGGATGCCGAGGCAAATCTGGAACATCGGGGGAGCGTCCACGAGTCCCTCGGCGCAGAGCTGCTTGGCGAACCACAGGTGGCCGGTGTCAAACACCTCCATCTCTGGCTTGACCCCGATCGCCTTCATGCGCTTCGCCATGTGGCGCAGCACGCCGGGCGGGAAGATCGCCATGCCATCGCCGTCGCCGAAGTTCATGGTGCCGCAGTCCAGCGTCGCGATCTCGGGCATGCAGAGTTCCAGGTGCTCGATGCGCTCGTCGGCGGAGGCGATGTCGGTGCCGGCGGGATCGAATTTCATGGGATTGTTCTTATCGAGCGTCAACTCGCCGCCCATGCCGCACGTCAGGTTGAGGATGACGTCGGTGCCGCTGTCGCGGATGCGGTCGCACACCTCCTTGTAGAGCTTCGGATCGCGGCTCGGCTTGCCGCTCGGCTCGCGCACGTGGCAGTGGACGATGGCGGCACCCGCCTTGGCGGCGGCGATGCCGGCGTCGGCCACCTGCTTTGGCGTGATCGGCACGTGCGGGCTTCGGCCCGTGGAATCACCGGCACCGGTGAGCGCGCAGGAAATGACGACTTCGTGGTTCATGGCGGGGTCCTCCTCAGCGGTCCCAGTGGGTGTGGATCGCCTGCATGATGGCGATCAGCGTCTCGTCGCGACGGCGTTCCATGTCCTTCACCGACTTACCGGCGGCCTGCTCGCGGGTGCCGTCCACCAGACGCCGGGTGAGCTCCTTGGACATGGCGGGACCCTGCAGCGAGGTCCAGGGCAGGTCCAGGGCAGGTCCGAACTGCTCGATGAAGTGGGCCATGCCGTCGTCGCCGCCGGCCAAATGATAGGTCAGGAACGAGCCCATGAACGCCCAGCGCAGGCCCGGGCCGTAGCGCACCGCCGCGTCGACCTCCTCGGTGGTGCCGACGCCGTCGTTGATCAGGTGCAGGGCCTCGCGCCACAGCGCCTCCTGCAATCGGTCGGAGACGAACCCCGGTACTTCCTTGCGGCACCTGAGGGCGCGTTTGCCGACGCCGTTGTAGAAGGCGACGGCCCAATCCTTGTTCGCCTCGGTCGTCTTCTCGCCGCCCACGACCTCGACGAGGGGAAGAAGATAGACGGGGTTGAACGGGTGCCCCACCAGCACCCGCTCCGGGTGCTTGCAGGTCCGCTGGAACCGGCTGGGCAGGAGACCCGAGGTTGAGGAGGCGATGATCGCATCCGGCCTAGCCGCGCGGTCGATCCGGGCCATCAGCTCCGTCTTGAGGTCCTCGTTCTCGGTGGCGCTTTCCTGGATGAAATCCACGTCGCGAATCGCGGTCTCGATGTCCTTGATGAAGGTCAGGCGTTTCTGATCCGCGCCGGGCTTCAATCCCACCTTGGTCAGGGCGGGCCAGGCGTTGGCGACCGAGGCGCGAACCCGAGCCTCGCCGTCCGGGTGCGGGTCAGTCGCCACCACGTCGATGCCCTGGGAGAGGAAGTACGAGGCCCAACCGCTGCCGATCAGCCCGGCCCCCACCAATCCAACCCGCTTGACCGCCGACGGCTCCGGCCTCGCCATGCCCACGCCCCATTCGTTCCCACGTCGGCCGGGAGCATGGCCTAGGCCAACTATCGGCGCAACCCGATACGAAGGCGTGCGTGTCTAGATCGCCTAAACCATAGGGACGGCGGACACGTCGTCCTCGGGCGGGATCGCCGTCTGCTGGCGCTGCCACATGGCGGCGTAGAGGCCCGCCTGGGCGAGGAGGTCGGCGTGATGGCCGCGCTCGGCGATGCGACCGTCGGCCAGGACGATGATCTCATCGACATCGACCACGGTGGAAAGGCGATGGGCGATCACCAGGGTGGTGCGATCGCGCGCCACCTCGTCCAGGCTCGCCTGGATCGCGCGCTCGGTGCGGGTGTCCAGCGCCGAGGTAGCCTCGTCGAACAGCAGGATGCGGGTCCGCTTCAGAAAGGCGCGCGCGATGGCGACCCGCTGCTTCTCGCCGCCCGAGAGCTTCAGGCCGCGTTCGCCCACCCGGGTGTCGTAGCCGTCGGGCAGCGCGGTGACGAAGTCGTGGACCCGCGCCAGCCGGGCTGCCTCCTCCACCTCGCCTGGGATCGCTTTGGGCCGGCCATAGGCGATGTTGTAGTCGATGGTGTCGTTGAACAGCACCGTGTCCTGGGGAACGATGCCGATGGCGGCGCGCAGCGATTCCTGGGTCACGTCGCGGATATCCTGGCCGTCGATGCGGATCGCGCCCTCGGTTACGTCGTAGAAACGGAAAAGCAGGCGGGAGATGGTGGATTTGCCCGCTCCGCTCGCGCCGACGATCGCGACCTTTCGGCCGCCCGGCACCGTGAACGAGATGTCCCGCAGCACCACCCGGTCGGGGCGATAGCCGAAGGAGACGCGATCGAACGTGATCGCGCCGGCGCCGATCTCGAGGCCCCGGGCCCCCGGCCGGTCCTGGATTGCCGGGACCACCTCGTTCAGGTGGAACATTTGCTCCATGTCGATCAGCGACTGGCGCACTTCGCGGTAGACCATGCCGAGGAAGTTGAGCGGCAGGTAGAGTTGGATCAGGTAGCTGTTGACCAGCACGAAGTCGCCGATCGTCATGGTGCCGGCGGCGATCCGGTTCGCGGCCATGACCATGACTGCGATCAGGCCGACGGCGATGATCACCCCCTGGCCGACGTTCAAGAGCGAGAGGCTCGCCTTGCTGATGACCGCGGCGCGTTCGTAGGAGCGTAGCGCGCCGTCGTAGCGGCGGGCCTCGTGGTCCTCGTTGCCGAAGTACTTCACCGTCTCGTAGTTGATCAGGCTGTCGATCGCCTTGGTGTTGGCTTCACCATCCATGTCGTTCATGGCGCGGCGGAACTTGGTGCGCCATTCGGTGATGGCCAGGGTGTACGCCACGTAGAGACCGATGGTGGCGAGGTTCACCAGCGCGAAGATGAACCCGTAGAGCGACCACAGCACGGCGCCGACCATCGCGATCTCGAGCAGCGTCGGCACGATGTTGAACAGCATGAACGACAGCAGCCACTCGATCCCCTTGACGCCCCGATCGATCGCTCGGCTGAGGCCGCCGGTCTGGCGGTCCAGGTGAAAGGCGAGGGACAGCGCGTGCAGGTGGCGGAAGGTGGCGAGGGCGGTGCGCCGGATCGCGCGCTGGGCGACCTTGGCGAACACCGCGTCGCGCAGTTCGGCGAACCCCTGGGCGAGGCAACGCAGCAGCCCGTAGCCGACAACCAGCCCGATCGGCGCGACGACGATGGCCGTCGTCGAGGGAGTCAAGGCATCGACGGCGCCCTTGTACAGCAGGGGCACGTAGACGTTGGCGATCTTGGCGCCGATCAGAAGCAGCACGGCGATGACGACCCGGGCCTTGAGATCGGTCTCGCCCCTGGGCCACAAGTGGGGGGCGAGCGTCCTGAGCGTCCGCCAACGGTTGTGCCGTTCGTCCGGCAGGACCTCGACGGCTGGAACGGTGGCTTGGCGGGCGTGGGGCGACATGACGAGAGTGACCCGGACAGTGATCGGCCGCGAAGATATGGTGTCGGCATCGCCGGCGCACCATCCTTCGCTTGGTGGTCCGCTCCAAACACGATGATGAATCATGCGATTGTGTCGGACCACTAGGAGGAAGCCATGGACGACAAGACGAGGACGGAGATCGAGGCGGCCGTGTTTCGCCGATTGGTGCAGCACTTCCGCGAACGCGGCGACGTGCAGAACATCGACGTGATGAATTTGGCCGGGTTCTGCCGCAACTGCCTGAGCAAGTGGTTCGTGGCCGCGGCGGGCGACCGGGGCGAACCGATCGACTACGAAGCGGCGCGCGAGCTGGTCTACGGCATGCCCTACAAGGAGTGGCAGGCGCAGCACCAGAAGGCGGCGAGCCCCGAGGCCAAGGCAGCCTTCGCAGAAGCCCAGGCGAAGGCTTCGCACTGACGGTCTACGTCGAAGCTGTCCGATTCGACTCCATCAGTTTGACGCCTGCTCTAGCCCTTCGGCGGGTGGCGGGTCCGCCAGTGGTTGGCGATATCGAGACGGCGGGCGAACCACACGCGGTCGTGACGCTGGATATGGTCGATGAAACGGCCCAGCGCGATGGCGCGGCCCGGGTGCCCGACCAGCCGGTTGTGCAGGCCGATGGACATCATGCGCGGCGTCGTGGCGCCTTCGGCGTAGAGCATGTCGAACGAATCCTTGAGGAACGTGAGCCACTGGTCGCCGTTGCCGATGCCGCCACGGCTGAACAATCCGTCGTTGGTGGTCAGGCCATAGGGCACCACCAGGTGCTGCTGGTCCCCGACCCGGACCCAGTAGGGCAGTTCGTCGGCGTAGGAATCGGAGTCGTAGACGAACCCGCCCTCCGCGACCAGGAGGCGGCGGGTGTTCACGCTCGGGCCGGTGCGGCAGTACCACCCCAGGGGGCGCGCGCCAAGCGTGCGGGTCAGGGACTCGATCGCGCGCCGGATGTGCTCGCGTTCCTCGGCCTCGCTCAGCCGGTAATGCTCGACCCAGCGCCAGCCGTGGCAGCAGATGTCGTACCCGCCGGCGACGATCGCCTTGGCGGCCTCGGGGTTGCGCTCCAGCGCAAGGGCGCAGGCGAAGATCGTCGGGCTCACGCCCCGTTCGCGGAAGACCCGCAGGAGCCGCCAGAATCCGACCCTGGAGCCGTACTCGAACAGGGTCTCGGCGGCCAGATCCCGGTCTCCATGGGGGACGGTGGATTGGGTGATCTCGGTCAGGGTCGTCTCCGAGAACCCGTCGCCATCGGGCACCGAATACTCCGACCCTTCCTCGTAGTTGATGACGAAATTGACGGCGATCCGCGCCCCACCAGGCCAATCGGCGTGCGGTGGGTTCGGGCCGTAGCCGACGAGATCGCGGGGGTAGGGGGTGGTCATGGGGTTCACCCTCAGAACTTCTCCACCCACGGGCGGACGTCGAGTTCGAGGGTCCAGGCGCTGCGGTGCTGCTGGTGGAGCTGCCAGTAGGTCTCGGCGATGGCGGCGGGATCGAGCAGGGCGTCGGGGCCGCGTTCCTGCTTGAGTTTCTCGTAGTAGGGCCCGGCGATCTGGCCGTCGATCACCACGTGGGCGATGTGGACGCCCTGGGGACCGAGTTCGCGCGCCATGCTTTGGGCCAAGGCTCGGAGGGCGAACTTGCCGACGGCCAGGTTGAAGAACTTGGCGCTGCCCCGGAGGCTCGCGGTGGCACCGGTCAGGATGATCGTACCGGACCCGCGCGCCACCATGGCGCGCGCGGCGGCGCGGCCCACCAGGAAACCGCCAAGGGCACCGACGCGGAAGCAATGCTCCACGTCCGCGGGCGTGGTTTCCAGGATGCTCTTGGGGCGAAAGGCGCCGGCGTTGTAGACGACCAGCGCCGGGGGGCCGAACGCCTTCGCGGCCGCCGCGAACAGGGCCTCCACGTCGGCCTCGCTGGTCGCGTCGGCCGGGACGGCGATGGCCGTGCCGATCTCCTTGGCCAGGGGGTCGATCACAGCACGGCTTCGGGCCGAGACGACGACCCCCAAGCCGCCGGCCGCGAACCTGCGCGCGAGCGCCGCGCCCAACCCGCCGCCGACGCCGACGATGATGGCCGATCCAGTCATGTCAATGAGCCCGGTCGATGCAGAAGTCGAGCAGGTCGAGGAGGGCGGATTTGGGTTCGCCATCGTCGAAGATGGCCAGGGCGTCGCGGGCCACGGCGCGGTAGTGCCGCGCCCGCTCGATCGTGTCGTCGAGGGTGCCGTGCTTCTCCAGGAGGCGAATCGCCTGGTCCAGATCGCCGTCCTCCTGCTCGTGGTCCTCGAGGGTGCGGCGCCAGAACCGACGCTCGTCCTCGTTGCCGCGGCGGATGGCGAGCACGACCGGCAGCGTGATCTTGCCGTCGCGGAAATCGTCGCCGACCCGCTTGCCGAGGTCCGCCTCGCGCGCTGAATAGTCGAGGGCGTCGTCGACCAGCTGGAAGGAGATGCCGAGGTTGTGGCCGAAGCTCTCCAGTGCCTGTTCTTCGCGCGCCGGCCGGTCGGTCACCACGGCGCCGAGCCGACAGGCGGCGGCGAACAGCTTGGCCGTCTTGGCGGTGATCACCTCCAGATACTGTTGCTCGTTGGTCTCGGTGTTGTTGGCGGTGATGAGCTGCAGCACCTCGCCCTGGGCGATGACGGCGGAAGCTTCGGCCAGGATGCCCAGGACCTTGAGCGATCCATCGCCTACCATGAGTTGAAACGCCCGGCTGAACAGGAAGTCGCCGACCAGAACACTGGGCTTGTTGCCCCACACGGCGTTGGCGGTGGCGGAGCCCCGGCGCAGGTCGCTTTCATCCACCACGTCGTCGTGCAGTAAGGTGGCGGTGTGGATGAATTCGACGGCGGCGGCCAGTTCCAGGTGCCGCCGGCCCCCATAGCCGCACAGGCGCGAACAGATGAGGGTCAGCATCGGACGGACGCGCTTGCCGCCGGCGGCGATGATGTGGCCCGCCAGTTGCGGGATCAGGGTCACCGGACTCTGCATTCGATCGAGGATGACCCGGTTCACGGCGATCAGGTCATCGGCGACCATGGCGTGCAGGCGATCGAGGGTCGCCCGCGTCTGCTTGGCGCGATCCGAATCGGCAACGGTCACGAACGTCACGAGACACCCCCCAACCCGGTTTGCTTGACGCCCCGTCGCCCTCCAGTGACGATGCGCGAGACTTTCACGACAGTCTAGCAGAGCGACGCCGCGCAACAAGCCCGAGGCCATGATCGAGATCGTGCGCAGCAACGACGTGGTGCGCCTGTCCTGGCTGCTGGCGCTGCTGAAGGACGCCGGCATCGAAGCGGTGATCTTCGACGAGCACACCAGCATCGCCGAAGGCAGCCTGCTTGCCATACCGCGTCGTCTGATGGTGGAGACCGACGACGCCCCGCGCGCTCGCCGGGTCCTGACCGAGGCGGGCGAGGGTTTGTCGACGTGAAGAGTGCCGCGGCGCGGGAGGAGATCGCACTGCTCGGCGGCCGGGTGCGCATGCGGCGCGACGCCGGCGGGCTGCCGCCGACGACCGACGCCGTGCTGCTGGCCGCCGCGGTGCCGGCGGCCGCGGGGGACCGGGTGCTGGACGTCGGCGCGGGGTCGGGGGCGGCCAGCCTGTGTCTGGCGGCGCGGGTCCAGGGGTGCGCGGTGGTCGGCCTGGAGCGCGATCGGCGCCTTGTCGGCGCGGCCCGGGTCAACGCCCGGTTGAACGACGTGGCCGATCGGGTGACCTACCTGGCCGGGACCGTCGACGGCCGCGCACCGCCCGCCTTGGGTGGACCGTTCGACCACGTGATGACCAATCCACCCTACCTGACGGGCGATCGCGCCCATGGAAAAACGGGCCGTGCGCGCGCCGGGGTTACGGTCGAGGACGGCGTCGACCTCGGCACCTGGGTCGAATTCTGCCTCGCCCTCGTCCGCCCCAAGGGGACCTTCACCCTGGTACATCGCGCCGATCGGCTGGACGACGTGCTGGCCGCGCTGCGCGGGGTGGGTGGGATAATCGTGTTTCCGCTGTGGCCGCGCGCGGCTCGCCGCGACGCTTCGCGCGTGATCGTCAGGGCGCGGCCGGGTGTGCGGGTGCCGTTGCGGCTCGCCGCCGGCCTCGTCCTGCATGGCCAGGGACATGCCTACACGGCGGAGGTCGAGGCCGCCCTGCGGCACGCGCAGCCGCTCGATTTCGATGGCGGCTGCCGGTGACGAGACCGGCCGCGGCCGCGCCGGCGGGGGTTCGACCTTGACCGTGACTCCGCGGCGCCGGTAAGACGGACCCATGTTCGGACTCTCGTTCCAGAAGATCGCGGTGTTCATTGCCATCGTCGGGGCCTTGTGGGCGGCGATGCGGGTGATTCGCACGCTCGACCGCGCCCGCCGCGGCCAAACCAGGACCGCGGCGCGCAAGGGCGGCACCGCCGTGACCCAGGACATGAAGGAATGCCCGGTGTGCGGCACCTATGTCGCGCCGGCCGCCACCCGCGATTGCGGCCGTTCCCGGTGCCCGTACCCGGCGTAGGTCCTTGACGGACCAGACCTTCCTCGAGCGCAAGGCGCGGGGACCGGGGATCAACCTGGCGCGCTCGCTCAAGCAGGTGCGGGACCGGCACGGTCGCTCCACCCGATCCCAGATCGGCGAGATCATGCGCCTCGCGTTCGGCCCGGGGCGCGTGAGCCCCTTCGAGTACTTCCGCTATCGACTGTTCGACGATCGCACGTTCGCGGCGGCCGACAAGGCCCGCTTTCTCGGCAACGCGCTGCGCATCCGCTACCAATCCAGTTACGTCGCCCGCGACTGGCTGGCCATGACCACCGACAAGGTGATGTTCTATGCCGTGCTGAAGGGGCTGGACCTGCCGTTCCCGGCGGCGCGCGCCCTGTACCATCCGATGCGGAATTTCGGCACGGTGCGGGCGTTGCGGGATGCCGACGCGCTGGCCGCGTTCCTGCGCGATCCCGGGGTCTACCCCTTGTTCGCGAAGCCGGCCGACGGGGTGGGCAGCGCCGGGGTGGCGTCGTTGACCCGCTATGACGCGGAGGCCGATCAACTGGTATCCGCCGACGGGCGGCACACGGGGGTGGCGGCGTTCGTTGCCGAGCTCGACCCCTACCTGCCGCGCGGTTATCTCTTTCAGGAGCGGCTGCAAACCCACCCGAGCCTGGCGCCCCCGCTTGGCGGCCGACTGTCGAGCCTGCGTTGCCTGGTCATGATCGAGGATGGCCGCCCGGTCCTGCTGCGTACCACCTGGAAGATCCCGACCGGTTCCAACGTCGCCGACAACTTCTGGCGACCGGGAAACCTGGTGGCGGCGGTGGATCCGGAGACCGGCCGCGTCTTCCGCATCGTGCGCGGCGTCGGAGTCGACCAGGGCTTGGTCGATGACCACCCGGATACCGGGGCGCGCCTGAACGGGCTTACTCTCCCAGCCTGGGACAAGGTCAGGGCCCTATGCCTGGAGGCCGCCGCCGGATTCCCCGGATTGTGGCTGCAAGGGTGGGACATCGCCCTCACGGACCGGGGACCCTTGCCCCTCGAGATGGAGGGCGACGGCGGGGCCCAGACCCTGACCCAGGACGCGATGGGGCGCGGGCTCCTGGACGACCGGTTCATCGTGTTCCTCGCGGCGTGGCGGGCGGAGGCGGCGACACGTCGGGCCAAGCTGGGGCTGGGTTGGCGATTGTGGCGGATGGCTCCGCGACCTTCACGGCCCTAGGGGTTCGATTCCAACGGATCGTATCCGATCCGTCGGACCGAACCCCTAGGAAGGTTCTCGTCTCGTGGTCCGCCCCAATCACAATGATGGGGAATCAGGCGTTTGGTTCGGACCACATGGGCGGTCAACTTGACCACAAGGCGATCCTGTCCCTATGTTGCGGTGCGGCATAGGCCCGCATCCGGCCCCGCCCAGCAGGTGTTCCGCCGATGGCGAAGAGCGCGTCGTTCCAGCAGCTTATCCTGACGCTTCAGGGCTTCTGGGCGGAGCATGGCTGCGTCATCCTGCAGCCCTACGACATGGAGGTCGGGGCGGGGACGTTTCATTGGGCGACGACCTTGCGCAGCCTGGGGCCGGAGCCGTGGAAGGCCGCCTATGTGCAGCCCTCGCGGCGGCCGAAGGATGGCCGCTACGGCGAGAACCCGAATCGGCTGGGGCACTATTACCAGTTCCAGGTGATCTGGAAACCGTCGCCGGACAACTTCCAGGACCTCTATCTCGGCAGCCTGAAGGCCCTGGGCATCGACCCCTCCCTGCACGACATCCGCTTCGTCGAGGACGACTGGGAGAGCCCGACGCTCGGCGCCTGGGGGCTTGGCTGGGAGGTGTGGTGCGACGGCATGGAAGTGAGCCAGTTCACCTACTTCCAGCAGGTCGGGGGCTTCGACTGCGCGCCAGTCTCGGGCGAGATCACCTACGGCCTGGAACGGTTGGCGATGTACGTCCAGGGCAAGGAGAACATCTTCGATCTGGACTGGAACGGCGACGGTGTCACCTACGGCGACGTCTACCGGCAAGCCGAGCGCGAGTACTCCGCCTACAACTTCGAGCATGCCGACACAACCCGGCTGTTCGCGCACTTCGCCGATGCCGAAACCGAATGCGCGGCCCTGCTTGCCCAGGGAATCGCCTTGCCCGCCTACGACCAGACGATCAAGGCGAGCCATCTGTTCAACCTGCTGGACGCGCGCGGCGTCATCAGCGTGACCGAGCGGGCGGCCTATATCGGCCGGGTGCGGGTCCTCGCCAAGGGCTGCTGCGAGGCCTGGCTGCGCTCGCGCGGCCACCTGCCGGCCGCGTGACATGCCCGAACTGCTGATTGAGCTTTTCTCCGAGGAAGTTCCCGCGCGGATGCAGGCACGGGCGGCCGAGGAGTTGAAGCGGCTGGTTCTCCAAAACCTCGACGGACTAGGGTTAAGCCATGAATCGGCCGAGGCGTTCGCCACCCCACGGCGGCTCGCGCTCGTCGTTCGCGGAATTCCGGCCCAGCAGCCCGACCAGAAGATCGAAATCAAGGGGCCGCGGGTCGGGGCGCCCGACAAGGCGATCCAGGGGTTCCTGAAGGCACGCGGCATCGCGTCCATCGATCTGTGCCGGCGGGTGAGCGACGGCAAGAGTGAGTCCTACGTGTTCGATGACCTGGCGCGCGGCATGCCGACCGAACATCTCATTATGAATTTCATCGAAAGCGAACTCGCGGACTTCCCCTGGCCAAAGTCGATGCGCTGGGGGACGGGGACAACGCGTTGGGTGCGGCCATTGCAGTTCATCGTCTGCCTGTTCGATGGCCGGGTGGTGCCCGTAAGCTTCGCCGGAGTCGCGGCCGGCGACACGACCCGCGGCCACCGGTTCCTGGCGCCGGCGCTCATCCGGGTCCTAGGGTTCGACGACTACCGGGCGAAGCTGCGGGCCGCGAAGGTCATGCTGGACGCGGCCGAGCGCAAGGCCTTGATCGTCGAGCGTGCGCAGGCGGCGGCCGCTGGACTGGTGTTGATCGAGGACGATGCGCTGGCCGCCGAGAACGCCGGCCTCACCGAATGGCCGGTGGTGCTGATGGGCTCCTTCGAGACGGCGTTTCTCGATCTGCCCCAAGAGGTGTTGGTCACGTCGATGCGGGCGCATCAGAAGTACTTCGCGCTGAGCAATCCGGACGGGCGGCTCGCCAACCGGTTCATCCTGGTCGCCAACACGGAAACCGCCGACGGCGGATGGGCGATCGTCGCCGGCAACGAACGGGTGCTGCGGGCCAGGCTCTCGGACGCCAGGTTCTTCTGGGACCAGGATCGCAAGCGAACCCTGGAGGGCCGTGTTGGGGACCTGGACGCCGTCGTCTATCACGCGCGGCTCGGGTCTCTGGGCGCGAAGGTCGGCAGGCTCGAACGCCTGGCGGTCGAGATCGCCCAGTACGTGCCGGAGTGCGACGTGAGCCTCGCCCGGCGCGCGGCGACCCTCGCCAAGGCCGATCTCACCACCGGCATGGTCGGTGAGTTCCCCGAACTCCAGGGCGTCATGGGACGCTATTACGCCATTCAGGACGGGGAGCAGGACACGGTTGCCCTTGCCATCGCCGAACACTACGGGCCGCTTGGACCCAGCGACCGTTGCCCAACGGCGCCCCTCAGCGTGACCATTGCGCTCGCCGACAAGCTCGATACCCTGGCCGGATTCTTCGCCATCGGCGAGAAGCCGACCGGCTCCAAGGATCCGTTCGCGCTGCGCCGCGCCGGCTTGGGCGCTATCCGCCTGATCCTCGACAATGGCCTCAGGATCGGGCTCGGCGATCTGTTCGCCGCCGCGGTGGCGCTCTACGCCCCGGTCGTGGAGGCTTCAGCGGCGGGCGTCGCCGCTGAGCTTCTCGACTTCATCGCCGACCGGTTGAAGGTCCATCTGCGCGACGAGGGGGTGCGCCACGACACCATCGCCGCGGTGTTCGCCAAGGGGGACGATGACCTGGTCCGCGTCGTGGGTCGGGCACGCGCCTTGCAAGGCTTCCTCGCGGGCGCGGACGGCGGCAACCTGCTGACCGCCTATCGGCGCGCCGGCAACATCGTGCGGATCGAGACGAAACGCGATGGCCGAAGCTATGACGGCGCGAGCGACCCCGGAAGATTCGCGGCCCCCGAGGAGGTCGCCTTGAACGAGAGCCTGGGCGCGATCGCGGAAAAAACCGCGCGGGCCCTGGCCGACGAGGCGTTCGAGGATGCGATGCGGACCATGGCCGGGCTGCGGCCGCCGATCGATGCCTTCTTCGACCGGGTAACCGTTAACGCGGAAGACAGGGGTTTACGCGAGAATCGGCTGCGGCTTCTCGCGCAAATCCAGGCGACTCTCGACCGGGTCGCCGATTTCACCAAGATCGAAGGTTGACGACCATGTCCCAGTGGGTTTTGCGATTCGGTGACGGCAAGGCGGAAGGTTCCGCCGCCATGCGCGATCTGCTTGGCGGCAAGGGCGCCAACCTGGCCGAGATGTGCAACCTGGGTCTGCCGGTTCCCCCCGGCCTGACCATCACCACCGAGGTCTGCGCCGCCTACTACGGCAATGGCCGCACCTATCCCGAGGCACTCCGCCGCCAGGTGGCCGATGGCGTGGGTTGGATCGAGAGTGTCGTCGGCAGCCGCTTCGGCGACACCGAAGACCCTCTCCTGGTTTCGGTGCGCTCCGGCGCCCGGGTTTCGATGCCGGGGATGATGGACACGGTCTTGAACCTCGGGCTGTGCGACCGCACGGTCGAGGGCCTGGCCAAGCGCAGCGGCGACCGGCGCTTCGCCTACGACAGCTACCGTCGCTTCATCCAGATGTATGGCGATGTGGTCCTGGGCGTGGAGCACCACCGTTTCGAGGACATCCTGGAATCGCACAAGGAGGAGCGGGGCGCGACCTACGACACCGATCTGTCCGCCGCCGACCTGGAAAGCCTGGTGGGCCAGTACAAGGCCCTGGTCAAGGACGTGCTGGGCCGCGACTTCCCGCAGGACGTGGGCGAACAGCTTTGGGGCGCGATCGGTGCCGTGTTCGCGTCCTGGATGAACAACCGGGCGATCACCTATCGGAAACTCCACGCGATCCCCGAATCCTGGGGTACCGCGGTCAACGTCCAGGCCATGGTGTTTGGCAACATGGGGGCCGATTGCGCCACCGGCGTCGCCTTCACCCGCAATCCCTCGACCGGTACCCGGGAATTTTACGGCGAGTTCCTGGTGAACGCGCAGGGCGAGGACGTGGTCGCCGGCATCCGCACGCCGCAATCGCTGACGATGGCCGGCAAGGCGTCCAACGGCGACACCGCGGCCGCCATGGAAGAGGCGATGCCCAAGGTGTTCAAGGAGTTGGAAGCCGTGCGACGCCGGCTCGAGGCCCACTACCGCGACATGCAGGACATCGAGTTCACGGTCCAGCGCGGCAAGCTCTACATGCTGCAGACCCGCAGCGGCAAGCGTACCGCCCAGGCGGCGCTGCGCATCGCCGTGGAGATGGTGGCCGAGGGGCTGTTGTCCGAGGCCGAGGCGGTGGCGCGCATCGATCCGGCCGCCCTCGACCAGCTTCTGCACCCGACCCTCGACCCCAAGGCGAAGCGCGACGTGCTCACGCGCGGACTGCCAGCCTCGCCGGGGGCCGTATCCGGGCTCGTGGCGTTCACGGCCGATGAAGCCCAGGACCAGGCGGCCCAGGGCAGGGCGGTGATCCTGGTGCGCTCCGAAACTTCGCCCGAGGACATTCACGGCATGCACGCGGCCAGGGGCATCTTGACGGCCCGTGGCGGCATGACCAGCCACGCGGCGGTGGTGGCCCGCGGCATGGGCCGGCCGTGCGTCTCGGGTGCCGGGGAAATCCGCGTCGACGAAGCCAAGGCGGAGTTCTCGGTGCGTGGCCGGATCTTGCGACGCGGCGACACCATCACCATCGACGGGTCGACCGGCGAGGTGATGGCCGGCGAGGTTCCGACCATCCAGCCGGAGCTGTCGGGGCATTTCGCCAAGATCATGGAATGGGCGGACCAACACCGGACGATGAAGGTCCGCACCAACGCAGAGACCCCGGCGGATGCCCGCACGGCCCGGCGTTTCGGGGCCGAGGGTATCGGGCTGTGCCGGACCGAGCACATGTTCTTCGACGCCGAGAGGATCATCGCAGTGCGCGAGATGATCCTGGCGGACGACGTGGCACGCCGTCGCACGGCCCTGGCCAAGATCCTGCCGATGCAGCGGAACGACTTCGTCGAGCTGTTCGAGATCATGGCGGGGTTGCCGGTGACGATCCGGCTGCTCGACCCGCCGTTGCACGAATTTCTGCCGACCACGCCCGAGGAAATGGCGAGCGTCGCGAAATCGGCCGGCGTGACCGTCGATGCGGTGCGGCACCGGGCGGCGATGCTGAAGGAGGCGAACCCGATGCTCGGCCATCGCGGCTGCCGCCTCGGCATTTCCTACCCGGAAATCTACGAGATGCAGGCGCGCGCGATCTTCGAAGCGGCGATCGAGGTCAAACGTCGCCACGGTGCCGCCGTGGTTCCCGAGGTCATGATTCCCTTGGTGGCGACGCGGGCCGAGCTGGACATCCTGAAGGCCCGGATCGACGCGGTCGCCCGGGAGGTGATGGCCGAATCCGGCACCACCATCGATTATCTGGTCGGCACCATGATCGAGCTGCCGCGCGCCGCCCTCCAGGCCGGCGACATCGCCCTTGCCGCCGCGTTCTTCAGCTTCGGCACCAACGATTTGACCCAGACCACGTTCGGCATCAGCCGCGACGACGCGGCGAATTTCCTGGACGACTACATGCGAGCCGGCATCCTGGAGCGCGACCCGTTCGTGACGCTCGATCAAGAAGGCGTTGGCGAGTTGGTACGGATCGCGGCGGAGCGGGGTCGCCGGGCGCGTCCCGACCTCAAGCTCGGCATCTGCGGCGAGCACGGCGGCGACCCGGCCTCGATCCGGTTCTGCCAGTCGGTCGGCCTCGACTACGTCTCGTGCTCGCCATTCCGGGTGCCCATTGCGCGCCTGGCGGCGGCCCAGGCCGCGCTCGCCACCCAGCGGCCGCCGGCGAAGAAGGCCAGCGGCAAGGCCGCCTGAACCCTCACGCCATCGCGATATCGGTCGCGGCGATCAGGGAATCGTTGCCGGCGCCGCCGTCCAGGCGTCAGAAGTTCACCCAGTCGGGCTTGACGGGTTTCAGGCGGGATGCCCCGGCCGTCAGGGGTTCGCCGGACACCGATGCTTGATCGACGATCTCGAGCCGTAGCAGGGCGAGGCCCACGCCGTCGGCGCCGGAGCGCATGATCCCGGCTTCCTTGTCGCCCAGGAGAATCGGGGTCCCCGGATCGGGCAGGGGCCCGTCCACATCGACCCGGAACAGGCGCTTGCGCACGACGCCGCGGAACTTCGTGCGGGCGGTCAGCTCCTGACCGACGTAGCAGCCCTTGTCGAAGTCGACGCCATGCAGCTCCTCGACGTTGCTTTCCAGCAGAAACGACTTGTCGACCAGAATGTCGCGGCTGCCATCGGGCACGCCCAGCGCCAGGCGATGGCGATCGTAGTCGGCGGGCGTGCCGGCCACGAACCCGAGGGCCACCAGTGCGGCCGCGGAGGGAAGGAGTGCGCGGGCGCCCAGGCGCGCGAGGCGGGGATCGATGAACGTCACGCCGTCGGCCAGGGCGCGAGCCGAGCCCTCGGCAGCGAGTCCCAGTCGTTCAGCCACGCCGTCACCGAGCAGCGCGAACACCCGCGACGACGACCCGGCATCCGCGATCACAACTTTCGAGCGCAAGCGGTAGAGCGAAAGCCGGCGCAGCAAATCGGCGGCGCGCGCGGCCTCGACGTCCAGCAGCAGATCGTCGCCGGCCTGGGCCACGAGAAAATCGAACAAGTACTTGCCCTGGGGGGTGAGCAGCGCCGCATAGATCGCCCGCCCTGGTGCGACCCGCTGAACGTCATTCGAGATCAAGCCCTGCAGAAACGGCCGTGCGTCCTCGCCTGAGATCCGAAGGACCCCGCGCTGCGCAAGGGGAACGCAGGTTAGGCCTGACATGGCTGATCGCCTAAAGTGTGACTCGATACCATCAGAGTTAATCGAGGGTAGGGCTTACGGCAAGGGGAAGCTAGGCGTGACCCGCGATCGTTTCATCGTTGACATGCGTACGGTAACGCCGTACAATGATGGAAATGCGGATTCGCGGTGTGCGACATCGGCGCCTCAGGCGGTTCATCGACGCGGACGATGACCGGTGTATTCGTCCTGATCTCGTCGGTCGCGTTCGCAACATCCTTGCGGTTCTGATCGTCGCCGATGATATGCGCGGCGTGAAGGGACCGCCGGGCTGGCGCGTTCACCAGCTCTCCGGCGACCGGGCGGGGACATGGAGCCTGTCGGTATCCGGCAACTGGCGGATCACGTTCGACTTGAAGGATGGCGAAATCCACAACCTCGATCTGGAGGACTATCATTGAGGAAGAACAGCGGGGCGAAGGTCGGCATGAGGCCGCCGCATCCCGGCGACTTCATCCGGGACGAGATTCTGGCACCCATGGGACTCTCGGTGACCTCCGCGGCCGGATTGTTGGGCGTGAGACGGGCGACGCTTTCGGACGTGGTCAACGGCCACGCCTCACTCTCGCCGGAGATGGCGTTGCGCATCGAGAAGGCGTTTGGCGTCAACATGGAGACGCTTCTGCGCCTTCAGGTCTGGTATGACACACGCGCCGTCCGTGGGCGATCCGACCAGATAAAGGTCAAGCCGTACGTGCCGCGCACGTCGCCGAACATCCCGTGAACGAACGGAATCACCTAGGCGAAATCGTACTGAACAACGCCGAATGGTGCGACATTGTCTGCCGCACGCACGGCATTCCCGGCGCCTTTGCCGATGGTCTTTGGGTTCAACCGCAGCCTGGGTTGCCGCTCTACCCCAACGTCGTGACCCTCTCCTGCGACCAACCGTACCGCCACCACGCCGTGATCGCGAACCTGTGTTCGGCGCTTCCCCATGGCGTGGCCGTCAAGGATTCGTTCGACCGACTCGATCTCACGAGCCTCGGGCTTTCCCGGGCATTCGAGGCTGCGTGGATACGGCTTGACCATCCGACTACGGACCTGCGGAGGGTCACTGCGCCGCCGTGGCTGACGATCGACACGGACGAGGGGCTGGCCCGGTGGGAAAGAGCATGGGCGGCCGGTGGGCCTTCGATCAACCGTCGCGTCTTTCTCCCGGCGTTGCTGCTTGATCCCGGCATTGCCGTCATGGCTGCGTGGCAAGATGGCCATGTTGTTGCCGGTTGCATCGCCAATAGATCGACCTCGGGGGTGGTCGGCCTATCGAACTTCTTCGCCCCCACGGCACAACGCCAGGCGTTCCGTGAGGCGGCCGTGCGCCAGGTCGTCGGCTTTGCCCGCGATCGGTCGATTGTCGGCTACGAGGCTGCCGAGGAGACTGAAGGGTTCCTGAGTTTGGGTTTTCGCACACTCGGACGCCTCGTGGTATGGGTCCGGCCATGACGTTCACGGATCGCCTGAAAACTTGGTACTGGAACCCTCGATGGACATCGTGATCGCGGACGATTCGGTCGCCTTCGACGGGACGACCCCGCTGAACCAGCCGCTCGGCGGGCCCGAGAAGGCGATCGTCGGGCTGGCGGCGGCGCTGGCCGCGCGGGAACACCGGGTGACCGTTCTCAACCGGTGCCGCGCCCCGGCCGAATTCCGCGGGGTTGCCTGGCGACCCCTGGGCGGAGCGGGTGCCTGCGCCCGCTGCGATCTGTTGATCGCGTCAAGGCGGCCGGAACTCCTGGATGCCGTCACGGACGCGGGCCGCCGCCTGCTCTGGCTCGCGGGCTCGGCCATGCCGCTCAAGGGCGAGGCCAGCGCCGCGATCCTCGACCGCCACGCCGAGGCCAAGCTCGTGTTCTTCGGGGATACCCACCGGGGCTCCTGGCACGGCGCGCCGGAGCGGGTGGCGATCGTTCAACCCGGGGTCGCCGCGGCGTTCCGCGAGGCGGCGGCCATGGCGCCCCAGCACCCGCCGCGGGCGGTGGTGACGACCCACCCCCGTATGGACTTGGATTGGCTGCTGGATCTCTGGGCCGAACGGATCGCGACCCGGGCGCACGGAGCCGAGCTTGTCGTGTACTCGGCGGCCCTTGCCGCCGGGGTGGCCGGTGGCGCCGTGGCGGCGGAATTCAAGTCGATCCTCGATAAGGCGATCGGGGTCCGCGATGCCGGTGTTCGCCTCGCCCGGCCCCTTGCCGATCCGGACATGGCGGCGGCGTACCGTGCCGCGCGAGTCCACCTCTATCCCGGGCACAGCCAGGAGGTTTACGCGGCGACCCTGGCGGAGAGCCAGGCGGCCGGCCTGCCGGCGGTCGCTCGCAAAAAGGGCGCCGCGCCGGAGCGCATCCGGGACGGACGCAGCGGGTTCCTGGTGCCGGACGACGAGGCCTTCGTGAACTGCGCGGTCCTGCTGCTCAATGACGACGCCGTCTTCCGAACCCGCAGCAACGACGCCCGCAGCCTGCAGCGCGGCCGTGGCTGGGTGGAGGCCGCGGCGGAGTTCGAGGCCCTGGCGGCGTGAGCGGCCCCCGGCTGTCGGCCCTGGTGGTGGCGCGCGACGCGGCGCCGCAACTCGCCGAGTGCCTCGCGACCCTGGGATTCGCCGACGAGGTCGCCGTGGTGCTGGACCGTTGCGCCGACGGTACGGCGGCGGTCGCGCGGGGTTTCGCCGACACCGTGATCGAGGGCGCCTGGGAAAGCCAGGGCGGGCGCCGCAACCGCGGCATCGACGCTTGCACGGGCGACTGGATCGTCGAAGTCGACGCCGACGAGCGGGTGACCGTCGCCCTTGCCGCGGCGCTGCGTCGGGCGGTTGCGTTACCTGGTCCTGCCCACGTCGTCGTCCCGTTCGACAATTACGTGGCCGGCCGGCTGGTTCGTCACGGTTGGGGTGCTCCCTGGGGAGTCGCCTCGACCGTCCGGTTGTTCACGCGCGGGTGCAAGCGCTGGGGACCGGAGCGGGTCCATCCGACGGTGGTGCTGAGCGGCGAGCGCCGCCGACTGGACGCGCCCATGGTCCACCTGATGGGGGCGGGGGTCTCGGACCTGATCCGCCGGCTCGACCGCTACAGCACGGCACGCGCCACCGATCTGCGCGACCGTGGCGCGGTGGGGACCCTGCCGGGCGGCGTTCGGCGGTTCTTCTCGCGGTTCCTCAAGTGCTACGTGACGCGCCGGGGATACCGCGAGGGCGCCATGGGGTTCCTCAACGCCCTCTGCGCGGGGCTGTTTCCCCTGCTTGCGCACCTCAAGGCGCGGCTCGACCGCTGAACCCCATGCGCGTGCTCCAGGCGATAGCGGGCGCGGCCCATGGCGGGGCGGAGACGTTCTTCGTCAGCCTGGTGACGGCGCTGGCCCGGGCTGGCCTGGAGCAGCGGGCCGTCATCCGCACCCATCCGGCGCGAACAGCCGCCCTGGCGGCCGCCGCCGTGCCGACGGTCCCGGTGCGATTCGGCGGACCGCTGGACTTCGGCAGCCGGCGCGCGTTGCGGCGGGTCATCGCGGACTGGCGGCCGACCATCGTCATGACATGGATGAACCGGGCCACGGCGGCTTGTCCCCGTGGCGATCACGTGCTCATCGCGCGGCTGGGCGGACCCTATGACTTGAAGTATTACCGCCGCTGCGATCACCTGATCGCCATCACCCGCGGCCTGCGCGATCGGCTGGTGGCCGAAGGCTGGCCGGGGGATCGGGTCCACCACATCGCCAACTTCGCCACGGCGCATGCGGCTGATCCGATCGATCGGGGGAGCCTCGACACGCCTGCGGGGGCGCCCGTTCTGCTGGCCCCCGGGCGGCTGCACCCAAACAAGGGAATCGATGTCCTGATCGACGCCATGCCCGCGATCCCCGGCGCCTATCTGTGGATTGCCGGAGAGGGCCCGCTGCAGCGCGTCCTCGCGGATCTGGTGGAGCGGCGCGGGTTGACCCATCGCATTCGGTTCCTGGGCTGGCGCGATGATCTGGCGGCGTTGTACGCGGCGGCCGACATGGTCGTGTTCCCGTCACGGCGGGAGCCGCTCGGCACCGTGATTCCCGAGGCTTGGGTCCATGGACGTCCGCTGGTGGCGGCAGCCGCCGAAGGCCCCGTGGAGCTCATCACCGACGGGGTCGACGGGCTGCTCGTTCCCGTGGCCGATCCGCCGGCCTTGGCCGCGGCAATCAATCGCGTTCTGGAGGATTCCAGCCTGTGTAGCCGCCTCGTCGCCGCCGGCCGGAAAACCCATGCGGCGTCCTACACCGAGGCGATGATCGTTGGGCGGTACCTGGATCTGTTCCGCCGCCTGGCCGGCTGATCAAACCTCCAGGGACATCCCCTCGCGGGCGACGACGGTTCCGGGAAGGGCCCGGTCGGCCTCGACCGCGAGCCGGCTGAGGATGGCGTCGTCATCGCCGTGCCGGTGGCTGCTGAGGATCAGCCGGCGCGCGGCGGCCCTGAGGCAAAGGTCGATGCCCCAGCGCCAGTCGTCGGAATTGGTTGGGTGCTCCATGGACGGATCGAGGGCGGTGTTGAAGACGACGATGTCGGCATCGGCGATGAACTCGATCACCGAGTCCGTGTTCACCTCCAAATTGTGCTTGATATCCGCCAGATAGCAGACGGCCTTGCCGCGATGCTCCACGCGATAGCCGGTCACCGTTCGGGTCCAGTTGAAGCTGGCGGTCCGCACGACAATGCCGGACTTCGGCGATATCGTCTCGCCGGCACGGAAGTCGCGAAAGTCGAGCTCCGCCTTCATGCTTGCCAGGGGAACCGGGAAGATCGGGTCGATCATGAGCTGGTTGAGCACGCCCTTGATCGTCTGGTCGCCGTCCAGATGCCCGGCCCAGACGCGGAACCGGTTCTTCGGATTGAAGGCGGCGGCGAAGAACGGCAACCCGCATATGTGGTCGAACTGGGAATGGGAAAAGAACAGATCGGCATCGAGGGGCGCCTCGCGAATCAGCGCCTGACCCAGCAGGCGGATCCCGGTCCCCGCGTCGAAGATCAGGATATCGTTGCCGCAGCGTATCTCGATGCAGGCGCTGTTGCCGCCGAACGCGGCGGTCTCCGGCCCCGGGACTGGGATATGGCCGCGCACGCCCCAAAAGCGAACGATGATGGCGGCGGACGGCAAGGCTGGTTCCCCCCTTGATGCACGCGATGATGACGCTAACCGACAGGAGCCGTGCGTCAAGCGCCTTGCCGAGCTTCGACCGAGGCGCCGAGGATGTCCATGCTAGGATGCTTGCCATGAACATCGCCGTTCCCGCCACCGTCCATTCGGTTTGTCCGCACGATTGTCCGAGCGTCTGCGCGCTCGAGGTGGAACGGATCGACGCGCGGACGATCGGTCGCGTACGCGGCGCGGGCGGCAACAGCTACACCGCCGGCGTGGTGTGCGCCAAGGTCGCCCGCTACGTCGAGCGGGTCCACCATCCCGACCGACTGCGCGAGCCCCTGCAACGGGTCGGGGCCAAGGGCGACGGTACCTACCGTCCGATCCCGTGGGAGGCGGCGTTGGACGAGGTTGCCGAGGCGTTCCGACGCGCGGCCGAACGGCACGGTACCGAGGCCGTCTGGCCGTATTTTTACGCCGGGACCATGGGGCTGGTGCAGCGCGACGGGATCAACCGGCTGCGCTACGTGATGCGCTACTCGCGGCAGAAGGACACGATCTGCACGACGCTCTGCGATTCCGGCTGGCTTGCCGGGGTCGGTGCCTTCCGCGGCACGGACGCCCGCGAAATGGCGGACTCCGACCTGATCATCGCCTGGGGCGGAAACATGGTGGCGACCCAGGTCAACGTCATGACCCACGTGACCCGGGCCCGCAAGACCCGGGGCGCGCGGTTCGTGGCCATCGACCCCTATCGCAACGGCACGGCCGAGGCGGCCGACCTGCATCTGATGCTGCGTCCGGGCACCGACGGTGCGCTGGCCTGTGCCGTGATGCACGTGCTGTTCCGCGACGGCTTTGCCGATCGCGACTATCTGGCCCGCCATACCGATTGCCCGACCGAGCTGGAAGCGCACGTGGCGTCGCGCACCCCGCGCTGGGCGGCGGCGATCACGGGGCTGGCCGAGAACGAAATCGAAGCGTTTGCGAAATTGTATGGCGCGACCAGGCGGAGCTTCATCCGGGTGGGCTACGGCTTCTCCCGATCGCGGAACGGGGCCGCCAACGTCCACGCGGTCACCTGCCTGCCGGCCATCACTGGCGCGTGGCAGTACCGAGGCGGCGGGGCGTTGTACTCCAACCGTTCGATCTATCGCCTGGACAGGACCCTGATCCACGGGCTGGACGCCGTGGACCACGGGATCCGGCGGCTCGACATGTCGCGGATCGGTCCCGTGCTGACCGGCGATCGGGGTGATCTCGGTGATGGGCCGCCGGTCACGGCGATGCTGATCCAGAACACCAATCCGGTGGCTGTGGCGCCCCAGTCCGCGACCGTGCGGCAGGGCTTCGCGCGCGACGACCTGTTCGTCTGCGTCCACGAACAGTTCATGACCGACACGGCCCGGCTGGCCGACATCGTCCTGCCGGCCACGTCGTTCCTTGAGCACGACGATCTCTATCAATCGGGCGGTCACAGCCACCTTCAACTGGGCCCCAAGGTCATCGAACCGGTCGGCGAGGCGCGGTCAAACCATGCGGTAATCCAAGGACTCGCCGCGCGCCTGGGAGCCCAGCACCCCGGGTTTTGCATGAGCGCCCTCGAGATCATCGACGCGACCCTGAAGGCGTCGGGCTGGCCCGGCGTCGACGTTCTGCGGGATATCCATTGGGTCGACTGCCAGCCCGATTTCGCCACCTCGCATTTCCTGAATGGGTTCGGCACGCCGGATGGGAGGTTCCACTTCCGCCCCGACTGGTCGCGGATCGGGCCCGACCATGCGGTCATGCCATCGCTGCCGGATCACGTCGCGACCATCGAGGCCGCCGATGCGGAGCACCCATTTCGCCTTGTGACCGCGCCGGCCCGCCAGTTCCTGAACACCAGCTTCACCGAAACGCCGACCAGCGTGCAGCGCGAGGGGCGGCCGACCGCCCTGATTCATCCCGATGACGCCGTCGCATTGGGGCTGTCGGACGGCGCGGCCGTTCGCCTCGGTAACCGGCGGGGCAGCGTCGTGGTTCACGCCAGACCCTTCGCCGGTCTGCGGCGCGGCGTCGTCATCGTCGAGAGCGTCTGGCCGGCGCACAGCTTCGTCGAGGGCCGTCCGATCAATACCCTGGTGGGAGCCGAAGCCGGGCCACCGAACGGCGGCGCGGTCTTCCACGACACCGCGGTCTGGATCCGGGCGGCCTGACGCTTGCGCACCGAGACCGGCCCCGAGGGGCGGCGCGAGTCCCTGTTCGCGGTCGCGAGCCTGCTTGCCGCGGTGGCGATCTGGGGCACGTTCTTTCCGCTTGTGGCGGTTCTGCTCAGGACCTGGGACCCGTTGCCGAGTGCCGCGGCGCGCCTCGTCTGCGGGGCCGTCGTCCTCGTCGTGATGGTGCTCCTGCGACAGGGTTGGCGGATGCTGGCGGCGCCCCTGCCGTGGCGCCGTGTGCTGATCCTGTCGTTCTTCGGGATCGCGGTGTTCAACCTGGCGACGACGTGGGGCGTGGCTTATTCCGGGCCGATCTCGGCCTCCATCGTCGCGACCGCCGGGCCCGTCGTCGCGGCGTTCATGCAACGCGTGATGTACGGCACGAGACTGCGGCGCGAGATTCTGGTCGCGTCTCTGCTCGCGGTCGCCGGCGGCGTCTGCGTGGCGTTCGCCCATGGCGACGGTCCCGCCGAATTCCGCGGCGGCGAGATTCTCATCCTGTGCGCCTCGACATCGTGGCTTTGGTACTCGATGAAGATTCAAGATTGGTTCCCAGGCGAGTCCCAGGGCGCGGTGACGGCCGTGACCTACGTGGTCGGGGCGATCGGGGTTACGCTCCTCGCGGCGTCGCTCTCGGTCCTCGGGATCAGCCCGGATCGCGTCGACCTGTCGGCGCCGTCGCTCTTGCTTCTGCTCGTGATCGGCGTGTCCTCGACGGCCATGGCGGTCACGTTTTGGCTGTATGGGGTCGCACGTCTGGGCATTACGGTCGCCGCCGTCTACGGCAACATGGTCCCCTTGGTGACGGTTCTATGCTCGGCGGTGGTCGGCATCGCGCCACGACCCCTGGAGCTTCTGGGCGGGGCCATCGTCATCGCCGGCGTTGTGCTGGTGCAGGTCCGCGCCCGGACCCGCGCCTAGAGCACGTTCCGTTCATGTTGACCCACCCCTCCCCCTTCCCCTCCCGCAAGGGGAGGTGTCCGAACCCCCAGCGGGACTCTGATCCGGCGGGCCGCCCCAAACACAATGATCGGGAATCAAGCGTTTGTGTCGGACCGCTAGTACCTCTGCACGGTGATTATGACTCTTTGGTTGGGTTGGGGTAAGCGCGGGTGAGTTTAGCGCGGGCGCGCTCGGTGGAGAACATCCACTTGATGTGTGCGCCGCTGGCATTGCGCTGTCGCTCCCAGGCGGCGATCTCGGCGACCAGGCGCTCGTGTTCGGCGATGCGGCGGTCCAGGCACTGGCTTCGCAGCACGCCGATTTCGAT
>SHVY01000005.1 GCA_009694045.1 Alphaproteobacteria bacterium
ACTCCGAAACTCGCGAAAGTCGGTACAGATTCATGAGCTAGTACCCGATCTCGGGCTTCGCGCCCGTGGCGCGAAACTCCGAGATTGGGTACTAGACGCCCGCGACGTGCGCGTCGCGGTGGCGCGTTTCCAGTCGCCCAGCCTGGGACGAAGCCTGACGCAATCGGCTGTTTCGCTCGGCTGTTTCTTGGGTGTGTGCGGGGCGATGTACTGGGCGCTTGGCGTGTCGGGCTGGATCACGGCCGGACTCGCGCCGCTGGCGGCCTTTATGTTGGTGCGGATCTTCATCATCCAGCATGACTGCGGCCATGGGTCGTACTTCCGCTCCCGCCATGCCAACCTGGCGCTCGGCGTGGTGTGCGGCATCCTGACCCTGACCCCGTACGCCACGTGGCGTCGCCAGCACGCCGGTCATCACGGGGTTTGGAACGACCTGGACCGCCGCCAATCCGGGGCCGACATCTACTCGACCTGTCTCACGATCGCCGAGTATGCCGCGCTGTCGCCTTGGCGCCGACGCTGGTATCGGCTCACGCGGCATCCCCTTGTCGCCAACATCCTCCTGCCGCCGCTGGTCTTCATCGTCCTCTATCGCCTGCCGTTCGACGCGCCAGCGAGCTGGCGCCGCGAACGTTGGGGCGTGCACTTGACCAACCTGGCCCTTGGCGTACTCATCGTCGGGTTGGGGCTGACGATCGGCTTCGGAAAAGTGGTCGCCGTTCAGCTCCCGGTCATGGTGTTGGCATCGATCATCGGGGTCTGGCTCTTCTCGGTGCAACATCGGTTCGCGGAGACCACGTGGGCCCGCCGCGAGCGATGGGATCCAACCACGGCGGCGCTGCGTGGTGCGTCGCACCTTCGACTGCCGCCGCTGCTGCGTTGGCTGACCGGCAGCATCGGACTCCACCATATCCATCACCTCAATCCCCGCATACCCAACTACCGGCTGCAGGACTGCCCGGAGTCGAATCCGTTCCTCGACGACGCGCCGAAGCTCACCCTGTGGTCGGGCCTGATGGCCGTGCGGTTCACCCTGTGGGACGAAGGCCGCGGCCGGATGGTGACATTTCGTGACGCCGAAGGCTGACCGGTGAGCACAGTCCAGAATCGCCGAGTCAAACCCCGTCGAGCGGAATTCTCGCAACAGGGTTGTGTTGGGGACCGGACAGGGCTATGTTTAAAGAACTCAAGCCCAGTATGGGCTGGTGCGTTCTTCGGCTCAGGCCGAGCACTTCACCACTAGATAGCCCACATTGGTTTGATTCGTCGCGCGGGTCCGCGCGGCGGCACATCGTTTATGGAGACTATCGCGTCATGGCTATCGGTACGGTTAAGTGGTTCAATACCATGAAGGGTTTCGGCTTCATCATGCCCGAGGACGGTTCGAAGGACGTGTTCGTCCACGTCTCGGCGGTCGAGCGGGCGGGCCTTTCGTCCCTGGTCGAGGGCCAGAAGCTCAGCTACGACCTGCAGGCAGGCCAGCAGGGTAAGGTCGCCGCGGCCAATCTCAAGGTCGTCTAGCACCCGATGGGATCGCTCATGGCCTCGGTGCACCGTTCACGCGCGATCACGGAAGCCATGAGCACCACCCGCGGGGCATCATGATGAAGCGGACGCCCGGCAAGACGAAGTGGAAGGCGGACACCCACGCGCCCACCGAAACCCGGTCGGTGACGCCGATCATGGATCGGATCGCCGGCATGTCCAATGTCGAGCTGAACAATCTGCGCGACAATGCCGAACGCATGGCCGTGTCGGGCTCGGCAAAGCAGGTCGTCGCCGCGGTGGAAGTCCTGCCGGTGGTCGCGAACGAGCTGGCCGCGCGCAAGGCGCAACACAAGGCGGCGCTGGCGGTGGCCCGGGCCGAGCGCAAGGAAGCCGCGGTGCGGACAGGCCCACCGCAGTCCTGATCCTCGGTCGCCTCCGCGACCCATGGACCTTCGCCCAGATTCAGACGCGGTCAATAGACAGCAAGTATTTGAAAATAGTGTTAAAAAATAAATTTATCACAGTTGGAATTTTGTTGTAACCGTTTCGGATCGATTGGGCGTAGGGTAGCGTCTTGAATTGTCGTGTTTATTGATTTCACTGAGCTACACATAGGAGTGCGTGATGACAAATCGGGAAAAACTGAAGCCGTTTCTTTGGGGCGCAGTCCTTGGTGGACTGACTCTTGCCATTGTCGCGTTCAGCGCCGATTGGATCGTGACGTCCAGTTCGCGGGACGAGCTGGTTCGCACGGCTTGGATCGACGGGCAGGCGGTGATCTGCGCCACCATGGCCCAGGCCCATCGCACCGCCACCGCTGACGTGACCAGCCTTCAGGGCTACGCCGCGCGCGACGCGCGCGACGCGTTGGCCAAGTCGTTCGCCATTGCCATGCCCGAGCAGGACGACGCGGATCCGGACGTACTCAAGGCCTGCTCGAAGCTTCTCGACAAGCCGAGCGTCTAGAGCCGTCCGGGCGAAGTGGGTCCCGGTTCGCCGACCGGGACTACACCCTCGCTCTCCATGCCGCTTACCTCGAGGCCGTGCGCGGCGAGATCGCGGCCTGATTGTCAACCCTTTAACCCGGCGAATCCCATGTCAGTCAAGAAACCCGAACCCGATCTGGACGAGACCGCGATCCCGAAGGAACGTCCGTGCCTGATGTGCCGGACCAAGTTCCTGAGCCTGTGGTCCGGCGAGCGCATCTGTAACCGGTGCAAGACCAGTGGCGTATGGCGCGCGGGGATCCAGTGGACCTCCGGCCGGAACGCCTCGTGACCGTAAGCGTCCCACGATGACCAGGCGGGCCGAGTCCCCGTTCGTGTCGCGGCATCGCTCCGCCCGGAAGAGGGTCGGCGGGTCGATTTCCTTGCGGGCCACGCCGACGCCAAAGGTCAGTGCGGCGAGCACGCCGGAGACCATCGCCATGAATATCCTTGCCCCAACCCAGAACCCCGAAGAATGATCACGCCACCGCCACCCCCGGACAGCGGTCCGGCGGTCGAGCGTCTCGCCAAGGCCTTGAACTTCATCTGCGGCGCCAATCATCCCGCCACCGTCGCGGCGCGGAAGGCCGCGACCAGTGGCGCGGCCGACGACGCCAGCAAGGCGCGCAAGCTGTTCGAGAAGCTCAAGCCTAGCCTGCGTCAGGCCGCCCTCGTGATGATGGAAGCGTGATGCCAGGCGTCGCCCACCCCACAACGACCTCGAGGCGGCCCCGTTGAGTCGCATTGAACCGACCCTCGCCGAGCGTCTGCTTACCGCCGCCGAGGCCAAACGTGCTTTGATCGAAAAAGCCCGCGCGAAGAACCCCGCCACCGATCCCGAACTCGCCAAGCGCCTCGCGGCGCGCAAGGACGTGGCGGAGGCGCGGGAGTCGCGCGTGGCCGAGCGCAAGGCGGCGAAACTCGCCGAGCAGGCCCGCCGCACGGCCGAAGCGCTCGCCGCCGCGCAGCAGCGGGAAGCCGCCGAGGAAGCCCAGCGCGAGGCCATGGAAACCGAGAAGAAGGAGGCCCGCGACGCCCGCTACGCTGCCCGCAAGGCGCGGAAGAAGGAAGCGCCCGGCCCCACCCGATCGACCCGGAGCAATCGCCGCCACGCTCGGTGATCTTAGACGGTTCTATGCATTGATGCTTGACACATTGTTGGGTGATGCATAGGCCATGCTGCCATGGCCACCCTCGCTGTCGTGAATCGCGCCGGACAGGACTACACGGACCGCGCCTATTGGGCGGGGACCATCAAGATGAGCCTGTCCAAGCTCTTCATCCTGGCCGTGCTGCACGAAGGCCCGATGCACGGCTACGAGATCGCCCGCGCGGTCGAGCGCACGACCAAGGGCTGCTGCTCGCCGACCGAGGGCACCATCTACCCATCGCTCCGGGATTTCGCGGAAGGCGGCTACGTGACCGTCGCGGAGGCGTTCGTCTCGGGCCGCCGCCGTCGCGTCTACACCCTGACCGACAAGGGCCGGCTCGCGTGCGAGGTTGCCTGGGAGGCCTGGATGGAGGCGACCCGCGCCCTGCAGGACACCGGCAAGACCATGCCCCGCCGCGGCAGCCGCGACGGCACCGAGGGATGCTGCCCATAAACCTTCCGAATGCCGCCCTGGTTTCCACCCCCTCTCCGCCAACCCTGGCGGCTTTACCGGTGGCCATCATCGGCGCCGGGCCGATCGGTCTTGCCGCCGCCGTCCGCCTGCTCGAGCGTGGCATCGAACCGGTCATTCTGGAGGCCGGCGCCGCCCCGGGCGCCGCCGTGCGCGACTGGGGCCATGTCCCAATGTTCTCGACCTGGCGGTTCAACATCGACGGCGCCGCCAAGGACCTGCTCGAACGCTACGGCTGGAAGGCGCCCGACCCGGATACCTTCCCAACCGGCCGGGATTTGGCCGACGACTACATCGATCCGCTCGCCTCGCTGCCGGAGATCGCCTCGCGTCTGCACCTGAACGCCCGCGTCACCGGCGTCGCCCGCAGCGGCATCGGCAAGGTCCAGACGCCGGAGCGCGCGACCGCCCCGTTCGAGGTTCGGTTCACCGACGCCGACGGCCAGGAACGGCGCCTGCACGCCCGCGCGGTGATCGATGCCGCGGGCACTTGGTCGGCGCCGAACCCGGCGGGCGCCGGCGGCCTGCCAGCCCTGGGCGAACGGGCCGCCGCCGACCGCATCCGCTATGGCATGCCGGACGTGCTGGGTACCGAGCGCGCGCGCTATGCCGGCCGCCGCGTGCTGGTGGTCGGCTGCGGCCATTCGGCGGTTGGGACCCTGATCGATCTCGCGACCCTCGCGTCCAGCCCCCTCGGCACCCGGATTCATTGGGCGCACCGGCGCCGTGACCTCGCGGCGGTCTTCGGCGGCGGCGCCAAGGACGAGCTGCCCGAACGCTCCGCGGTCGGCCGGAAGCTGAAGACGATGGTCGATTCAGGGGCCTTCGAGGCGCACGCCCCGTTCCTGATCGATGCGATCGAACGGGAGCCCGACGGTTCCCTTCGGGTCATCGGCGCCCTGGGTGGATCGCCGCACACCATCGCGGTCGACGAGATAATCGTGGCGACGGGACTTCGCCCCGACCTCGGCTATCTGTCCGAGCTGCGGCTCGATCTCGACCCGATGCTCGACTGTCCGCGCGCTTTGGCCCCGCTGATCGATCCCAACGAGCACAGTTGCGGCACGGTCCCGGCCCATGGCGCCGTCGAACTTGCTCAGCCCGAACCGGGCCTGTTCCTCGTCGGCATGAAGAGCTATGGCCGGGCGCCGACCTTCCTGCTCGCCACCGGCTACGAACAGGTGCGGAGCGTCGCGGCCTGGCTCGCCGGCGATGTCGAGGCGGCCCGCCGGGTCGACCTTGCCCTGCCCGACACCGGGGTCTGCTCCGGCCCCGCCGCGCAGGATCCCGCGCCGGCTTCATGTTGCGCACCGACATGCTGCGAAAAGGCGGCGTGAAGCGCGGCACCGTCGTCTCCGCCCTCGGTCTCACCCAGATCCTGGCCTGGGGTTCGTCCTACTACCTGCCGGCGGCCTTGGCCCCCTCGATCGCCGCTGATCGGGGCTGGCCGCTTGCCTGGGTGGTCGGTGGGTTGTCGATCGGATTGTTCGTCGCGGGTCTGGTCAGCCCGCGCATGGGACGGGCGGTCCAGCGGCGGGGCGGCCGTTCGGTGCTGGCGTTCAGTTCCATCCTCATGGCCTCCGGCCTCGTTTTCCTGGCCGCGGCGCAGAACCTGGCGATGCTCTACGGGGCCTGGATCGTGATCGGCGCCGGCATGGGGATCGGCCTCTACGACGCGGCGTACGCCACCCTTGGGCGGCTTTACGGCGGCGAGGCGCGCCGGGCCATCACCGTTCTCACGCTGTTCGGCGGATTCGCGTCGACCGCCTGCTGGCCCCTCAGCACGTACCTCGACGGCGCCCTGGGTTGGCGGGGGGCCTGTCTCGTCTATGCCGCCCTGCATCTCGGGCTGGCGCTTCCTATCCATGCCTGGCTGATCCCGCCGCCGCCGCCCTTGGCCGCCTTGACGCCGCCGTCTGGGGGGGCGGAGCCCCGCGCCGACGGCGACCGCTGGCGTCGTCGCGTGGTGGTTCTGCTCGGCGTGATTCTGACCCTGGCCGCCGCCATCACCACCGTCATGTCCGTGCACATTCTCGGCGTCCTGCGCTCGCGCGGGATCGATGCGAACGCCGCCGTGGCGATCGGCATGTTGATCGGTCCCGCCCAGGTCGGAGCCCGGCTGGTCGAGATGATGCTGTCCCGGCACCATCATCCGATCTGGACCCTGGTGGCCTCGGTCACCCTGATGGCGGTTGGCCTCGCGGCCCTCGCCCTCGCGGCCCCGCTGGTCGGCGCCGCGATCGTCATCTACGCCGCCGGCGTCGGGATCGAAAGCATCGCCCGCGGCATCGTGCCCCTTGCGCTGTTCGGGGCCGGCGGATACGCGCCCCTGATGGGGCGACTCGCCATGCCGATCCTCCTGACCCAGGCGGTGGCGCCGCCCTTGGCCGCGCAGGTCCTGACCGATTCGGGCTCGTCCCCGATCCTGCTCGGGTTGGCGGGGGTCGCGGCGGTGAACGTGGCCCTGGGCGTGGCCCTCTACGGTCTCTGCCGTCCCGCCATGCGCGGCTCGACGTCGACGTAGAGCGGGATGCTGTCCAAGCGCTTGGCGCTAAGTCTGGCGTAGAAGGCGCGGGCACCGCGATTGCGGGGGCGCACGAACCAGGTGACCCAGCCGCAGCCCTGCCGCGCCGCCTCGCGGCCGACCGCATCCATCAGGGCGCGGCCCACGCCGGCCCGCCGGTGCGCAGCGGCCACGATCAGGTCCTGGAGGTGCAGACCGGGGGAGGATTCGCCCGGATCGTAGCCGGGGTAGATCAGCGCATAACCGGCGACGCGCCCCGCGACCACGACCACCATGATGCGAAAGAGACGCCGTGGCCCGAAGGCCCGCCGGAGAATTTCCTCCACCGACATCGGCTTCGGGCCGCCGCCTTCGTCGGCGGTGAAGGCGTGCGCCAGCACGGCGATGGTGGCCGCGTCGGCCCGGCGGGCGAAGCGGACGGTCACCGCCATCAGATCATCAGCATCGCGCCGTCGGCCCGGGCGTCGTTGAGAAAGGTGACGATCCCGCCGTGCGCGACCGTGACGTCGGGGCGCAGGTCGTCGGTGGTCAAGCCTTCGGCCTTCAGACCCATCTTGCAGACCAGGAACTTGCCTCCCAGCGCGACGCAGGCGGCCAGCATCTCCTCGAACGTCGCCAGGCCCTCGGCGGCGAACTCCTCGTCCCGCTCGGCCCCCGGCAGCGAGCGCCAGCCCTGCGCGCCGTCCTCGTCGGCGCGGATCAGGGCACGGATGCCGCCCATGGTGAAAAACAGCGTGGCCGCCCGGCCGATCGCCAGGGCAGAGGAGGCGAGCGCCAGCGCATAGTGGACGCGCTCGTAGCCGTCGGAAAAGACGATCAGGGAGAGCTTGGCCGGCGGGGCGTTCGGGTCAGGCGGCATGGCGCGATAGATCCTTGATGGTGCGTTGCGAACCGCACAGGGGGCAATCGGCGTCGCGGTGCAGGCGGAAGCGCTGAAACTGGGTCGCCAGGGCGTCGTACAGGACCATCCAGCCCGACAGGCTCTCGCCGATGCCGAGCAGCTCCTTCAGCACCTCGACGGCCTGCAGCGATCCCATGGATCCGGCGATCGCGCCGAAGATCCCGGCCTCGGAACAGCTTGGCACCAGCCCCGGCGGCGGCGCCTCGCGGAACAGGCAGCGGTAGCAGGGATGGTCCCCGTCCAGGTGGGCCTTGAAGGTCGTGAGCTGGCCGTCGAAGCGCATCATCGCGGCGGAGACCAGCGTCCTGCCCTCGAGAAAGCACGCGTCATTCACCAGGTATCGGGTGGAAAAGTTGTCGCTGCCGTCGGCCACGAGATCGTAAGCGCGGACCAGGGACCGGGCGTTCGTCGCCGTCAGCCGCTCGGTGTGCAGGACGGTTCGGATCTCCGGATTGAGCGCCGCGATCGCCGCCCCGGCGCTTTCGGTCTTCGCCACGCCCACGCGCGCGGTGGTGTGGATCACCTGGCGCTGCAGGTTCGTGAGGTCGACCGTGTCGAAGTCGATGATGCCGAGCGTGCCGACCCCCGCCGCCGCCAGGTAGAGCAGCAGCGGCGCACCCAGGCCCCCGGCCCCGACCACCAGGACGCTCGCGCGCAACAGCGTCGCCTGCCCCACGCCTCCCACCTCGGGCAGGACGATGTGCCGCGCGTAGCGCATCATCTGCGCCTCGGTGAACGGATAGCCCGGCATTGCGCTTACGCGACGCCGGTCGAGCCGAACCCGCCCGCGCCCCGCGCCGTCTCCGCGAGTTCGAGCACCGGTTCGATCACCGCCCGGGTGACCGGTGCGATCACCATCTGGGCGATGCGCATCCCCCGGGTGATGGTGACCGGTTCCTCGCCGAAGTTGGCCAGGATCACGACCACCTCGCCGCGATAGTCGGAATCGACCGTGCCGGGTCCGTTGAGCACCGTGACCCCGTGGCGCATGGCGAGACCCGAGCGCGCCCGAACCTGGCCTTCGAATCCAGGCGGCAGCGCGAGCGCGACGCCGGTCGGGATTGCCGCGCGCCGGCCCGGTTCCAACACTATGGGCGCCGTCACGGCGGCGGCGAGGTCGAGGCCGGCGGCACCTTCGCTGGCGTAGTGGGGCAACGGCAGGCCCTCGCCATGGGGCAACCGGCGCAGGGTCACGCGGGGTCCGCTCATGGTGCCCCGCGGCGCGCGAGGTATTCCGCGACGGACGCGGCCAGGCGGCGGGCGATCTCGGTCTTGGCGGCCGGCTCCCAGGTCTCGACCCCGTCGTCGGTCACCAGATGCACGGCGTTGGTCTCGCCGCCGAAGGTCTCGGTGCCGGCGCTCACGTCGTTGGCGACGATCCAGTCGCAGCCCTTCTTGCGCCGCTTCGCCCTGGCGTTGGCGATCAGGTTCTCGGTCTCGGCTGCGAACCCGACCACCAGCGTCGGCCGCTTGGGTCCCCGCTTGGCGAGCGTCGCCAGGATGTCCGGGTTCTCCACCAGCGCGAGGGTCGGCGGATTCTTGCCGTTCTTCTTGATCTTAGCGCGGGCCGGCTTGGCCACGCGCCAGTCGCTCACCGCCGCGGCGCAGACCGCCACGTCCACCGGCAGCCCCGCCTGGCAGGCGGCGAGCATCTCGATGGCCGAGGTCACCCGCCGCACGCGCACGCCCGCCGGATCGGGCTCTTGGGTCGGGCCGCTGACCAGAGTGACGTCGGCGCCCAGCCGCGCCAGGGCGGCGGCGATCGCGTGACCCTGCTTGCCCGACGAGCGGTTGGCGATGAAGCGGACCGGATCGATCGCCTCGACCGTCGGCCCGGAGGTGACGAGGGCGCGGCAGCCGGCGAGCCTGGGTCCGTCGCCGTCGCCCAGCCGGCCATGGATCGCGGCCAGGATGTCGGCGGGTTCGGCCATGCGGCCCATGCCGAACTCGCCGCAGGCCATATTGCCCTCCCCGGGGCCGACCACGGCGACGCCATCCGCGACCAGGCGGGCGAGGTTTCGCTGCGTGGCCGCGTGGTGCCACATGCGGTGGTTCATGGCCGGGGCGATCAGCACCCCCTTGTCGCTGGCCAGCAGCACGGCTCCGGCCAGGTCGCCGGCCAGGCCCGCCGCCATGCGGGCGATCAGATCGGCGGTCGCCGGCGCGACCACGACCAGGTCGGCCTCGCGGGTAAGGCGGATGTGGCCCATCTCGCTTTCATCGGTCAGCGAGAAAAGGTCGCCATGGACCTTGTCCTCGGTCAGGGCCTGGAGCGACAGCGGCGTGACGAAGTGGCTGCCCGCTTCGGTCAGAACGGCGCGGACACTGGCACCCTCGCGGCGCAGCAGCCGGACCAGCTCCAGCGCCTTGTAGGCCGCGATGCCGCCGCCGACGATCAGCAGGATCCGCATCCCCGTCATGCGAGCGCGCCTTCGCGGATTTCGGCCGCATGATGGACCGGAAAGTTCACCGAATTGGCGATGAAGCAATAGTCCCGCGCCGCGCCATGCAGGGCTTCCGCCTTTGCCCGGTCGGCGCCGGCGCCAAGGGAAACCCGCGGCCGCAGCGTCGCGGCGACGAAGCGCATGCGGCCGTCCTTCAGGGTGACGCTGCCCTCGGGCGCGTCCTCGTACGCTACCACGGCGATGCGCGCGTTGGCGCACAGCGCCAGGTACGTCAGCATGTGGCAGGCGGCCAGGGCGGCCAGCAGCATCTCCTCCGGATTCCAGGCGCCAGGATCACCATGGTAGTTCGGGTCCGCCGAACCCAGGAGCGGCGGCTTGCCGGCGATCTCGACCCGGTAGGCGCGGCTGAAGGCACCGTCCTTGCCGGTGGGACCGTCGGCCGCGCCGGTCCATGCCAGGCGCGCCCGATAGTGGTGTTCCTTAGCCATGGACCAAGGCTAAGGCACCATCCGCCTCGCGGCAACCTTGCGCGTGCGGTGCCGTGCATCGTCCTGTAGACTCGACCGTCCGTTCCCCCATGGAGGTCGAGCATGCGGTCGTCGGTCGCCAAGGTAGGTCACCATCTGGCCCTGATCCTGCCCGAGTCCTATTGCGAGGAGGCGGGGTTGAGCGAGGGGTCGTTCATCGACCTGGACGTGAACGGCGATCGCCTCACCATTCGGCCGGTTCACTACGGCGTCGGCGACCTCATCGCCCGGCTCAAGAACCCCGAGCTGAAGCCCACGGACGCCGCGTCCCAGCAGGCGGGCGACGTCCTGCCGGCCAAGGTCAGCACCCGCCGGCTCTGAACGTCCGGCTCAACCCAAAAGCCGCGCGGCGTCGCCCAGGCGGATCGGCCCGCTCGCCTCGACCGAGGCGAATACGCCGAGGTAGGCGCCGTTCGCCGCCGTGACGGCCTTGAGCACGCCCGGGCCGTCCGCCAGGTCGCGTTGGCTCATCGTGGTGATGGCGCAGCGCTTCGAGCGCTCCAGGACGCGGAGCCGCGCGCCGCCGAGGGTCAGCGTCCGCCCCACCCACTCGTCCTCGACGAACCCCGCGGCCCCGGCCGGCGTCGCGATCACGATGTTGGGGCGGAAGCGGCGGATGTCGGCTCCGGCGTGGGCCTGCGCGATCCGCGCCAGCGTGGCCGTGGTCATGACGTGGATCGGGCGTTCGGCATCGGAATCGAGATTGATGTCCTCGGGCCGGGTCGCGGGCGAGGGCGTCTCGCGCCAGCGCAAGGGTGCCAGCACGGCGGGACGCCCCAACGCCTTCGCGATGCGCGCACCGATATCGGCGGCGTCGCTCCGCACGCTATCCCCGTCGGGCAGGTCGAGGGTGACGGGCGGGGCGGCACCGGGCCGTGGCGGCGCCTCGTAGCGCGCGGCCCAGTGCAGCAGGTCGTGCTCGCGGCGGAACATCATGGTGGTGAGCTTCGCGCCGGTGGCCGGATCGGCGAGGCCCCAGACGCGATCTCCCAGCAACCCCTCGCCGACCACCGCGACGCTCTCCAACTCCTCGCCGGCCATGCCGCTGACCGGATAGCGCCAGAGCCGCGCTACCGTGCCGACCGCCATCTCGCCCATCGCGTGTTCCCTGTCCCGTGCCGCCGGCCTAAGTGTTAGCCCAGCAGGGCGACGAGGACCAGCGTCACGGCGGCGCCAACCAGCACCCACAGCAGCGCGGACCAGCCACGGCCGCGGTCTCCACGAAGTGCTGCAAGACTCGCGGGATCCAGGCGCAGGGTGCCGCGTTGCAGGGTGCCCAGCGCGGCCTCCGCCTCGGCGATCAGGCGCGGCAGGCGGCGGGCCGTCGCGAGGCCTTCTTGCACTGCTTCCCGGAGCTGTCCCTCGGGTCCGCGATGCTCGGCCACCCAAGCCTCGACCAGCGGCCGCGCCAGCTCCCACATGTTGATCGACGGGTTCAAGCGCCGGCCGACGCCTTCGGCCACCACCATGGTCTTCTGCAGCAGCAGAAGCTGTGGCTGGGTCTCCATGCCGAAGGACTCGGCGATGCGGAACAGCTGGGCGAGGAGCCGGGCGATCGAGATCTCGCTGAGGGCCAGGCCCAGGATAGGCTCGCCGATCGACCGGCAAGCCTGCCCGAAGGCTTCGCGCGAGCGCCCCGAGGGGACGTAGCCCGCCGCGAAGTGGGCCTCGGCGACCCGGGCGTAGTCGCGGGTGAGGAAGCCCACGAGGATGTCCGCGAGATGGCCGCGCGTGGCCAGATCCAGCCGGCCCATGATGCCGAAATCGACCAGGACAAGGGCGCCGTCGGCGGCGACGAACAGGTTCCCGGGGTGCATGTCGGCGTGGAAGAACCCGTGGCGAAACGCCTGCTTGAAGAGGGCGCAGGCGGCCTTGGCGAGCACCTGGTCCAGGTCGTGTCCGGCGGCCAGCAGCGCCTCGCGCTCGTCGATGGCCACGCCGGCGATGCGCTCGAGGGTCAGGACCCGGGCGCCGGTGCGCTGCCAGTCGATTGCCGGAATCCGGATGTCCGGATCGCCCGCCAGATCCTCGGCCAGCTCGGCCGCCGCCGCCGCCTCCATGCGCAAATCCATTTCCAGCCGCACCGTCTCGGCGAACGCGGCGACGACCTCGACCGGCTTCAGCCGCGCAAGACCGAGTCGAAACCGCAGCGCCAGACGTGCCAGCCAATCCAGCAGCGCCAGATCGCGGGCGAAGGCGGCCTCGATGCCGGGCCGCAGCACCTTGACCGCCACCTCGCGGCCATCGGGGGTCACGGCGAAATGCACTTGGGCGATCGAGGCCGCCGCCACCGTCTGGTCGTCGAACGCCACGAACAAGTCGTCCACGGGTCGGCCAAGGTCCGCGGCGATCGCCGCCCGCGCTTCCGTTCCGGGAAATGGGGGCAGCCGATCCTGAAGTGTCGCCAGGTCCTCGGCCATCGCCTCGCCGACCAGATCCGGCCGCACCGACAGGGCCTGGCCCAGCTTCACGAAGGCGGGGCCGAGCTCGGCCAGGGCCGCCGCCAGCCTCTGCCCTGGCCGGCCCAATGTCGGGGGAGGGGCGAAGCGCCGGGCCAGCCACAGGGCCGGGGCCGGCGCGCCGGCGGCCCCGAGGACGAAGAGTGCGTCGTGGCGGACAAAGGTGCGTCCGATGTGCAGCAGACGCGAAAGGTGCCGGAGGGTGTCGCCCATGGTCTCCCGGCGCTTACACCCGCCAGGCGGAATGAAGTGCCGCGACCCCGCCGGTCAGGTTTCGCACCCGAACCCCGGCGAAGCCCGCGGCCTCGATCCGCGCGGCGAACGCGGCCTGGTCGGGGAACCGGCGGATGCTCTCGGCCAGATAGCGATAGGCGTCGCGATCGTGCGCCACCAACTCGCCCAGCACGGGCAGCACGCGGAAGGAGTAGGCGTCGTACAGGGGCCGAAGGAAGGGCACGACAAGGAGGCTGAACTCGAGGCACAGGAACCGTCCGCCGGGGGCGAGAACCCGTCGGGCCTCGGCCATGGCGCGATCCAGGTGGGTAACGTTGCGCAGCCCGAACGCGACCGTGTAGGCATCGACGCAGGAGTCCGGCAACGGCAGGGCCTCGGCGTCGCCCACGGTCCAGGTAACGCCGCCGACGATGCCCCGGTTGATCGCCCGGTCACGCCCCAGCGCGACCATGTCGGGGGTCAGGTCGCAGACGACGATGGAACAGTCGTCGCGCCGGCCCAAGAGGTCCGCGATCCGGAACGCGACATCGCCGGTGCCGCCGGCCACGTCCACCACCCGCAGCGGGGGCTTGGGATCCAACCACGCGACCATGGCGTCCTTCCACAGGCGGTGGGCGCCCGCGCTCATCAAGTCGTTCATCAGGTCGTAGCGTTCGGCCACGCGGCCGAACAGACCGCGCACCAGTCCGGGTTTTTCGGTCGCGGCGACTTGGGCGTAGCCGAAGTCGGCCTCGCCCGCGTCATGCCGAGGTTTGCTGGCCATCGACTGCGACCATAGCGCCGACCCGGGAAGCACGCTACCGTGCGGCCATGCCGGAACTCCCCGAGGTCGAGACCGTCCGCCGTGGCCTTGCGCGGGTTCTGGAAGGTCGGCTGCTGGTTCGGGTCGAACAGCGTCGGCCGGATCTGCGGTTCCCCCTCCCGCCCCGTTTCGCCGCGCGGCTGACCGGCCGCCGGGTCCTCGGCCTCCGACGGCGGGCGAAATACCTTCTCATCGACCTCGATGGGGACGAGGTGCTGATCGCCCATCTTGGCATGTCCGGCCGCCTGGTGGTGAGCCATGGCGTGGCGCCGCCGCCCCATCGCCATGATCACGTCATCTTGCATGTCGAGGGCGGCGAGCGGGTGACGTACAACGACGCCCGGCGCTTCGGGATGATGACCCTGGTGGCGAGCGGGGAGGTCGATCGCCACCCGCTGATCGCCAAGCTGGCGCCCGATCCCCTGGAGCCGATGGTCGACGGCCCCTTTCTCGCCGACCGTTTCAAGGGCAAGGCGACACCGATCAAGGCGGCGCTCCTCGATCAGCGGGTCGTGTCCGGTGTCGGCAACATCTATGCCTGCGAGGCGCTGTTCCGTGCCCGCCTGTCGCCGCGGCGCCTGGCGGGAACGGTCCAGGGGGTCCGGGCCGATCGGCTCGCCCATGCGCTGCGCGAGGTCCTGGGCCAGGCCATCGCCGCGGGCGGCTCCTCGCTCCGGGACTATGTCCAGGCGGACGGCGAGCTCGGCTACTTCCAGCACCAATGGGCGGTCTATGACCATGAAGGAGACCCTTGTCCCGGGTGCACCTGCAAGGGCACGATCCGGCGCATCGCGCAGGGGGGACGGTCGACGTTCTACTGCCCGACCCGGCAAAAATAGGCCCGGCAAAGCTAGGCCCGACAAAGATTAGGCCCGACAAAGATTAGGATTATCCCCATGCGCCTCGCCGCCCGCCGTATCGCCGGCGCCCTCGCCATCCTAGCGCTCCTCTCCGGCCCCGTGCTGGCCCAGGGCTTCGTCACCGGCATCGATGATCTTCCCCTCATGCTCGGGCTTGCCGAGGTCGCGGGCCAGGGAACGGTGTTCGACAAGGCGGAGGGTCGGATCGTCGAGGCCTATGCCGTGGGAAACCTGACGACCGCCGATGTAGCGGACTTCTATCTGGCCACCCTGCCGCAACTCGGATGGCGGGAAGTCGGCGAGCTCGCCTGGCGGCGCGAGGGCGAGGAGCTCGCCATCACGTTCGAGGAAACCGGCGGCGGGCTGACGGTGCGCTTCAGCCTGGCGCCGCGCTGAATCCCAATCCCTCACCGGAGAATTTCATGTCGTACGAGACCCTGCTGGTCGAAAGCCGCGGCCCGGTCGGCCTGATCACGTTGAACCGGCCGAAGGCGCTGAACGCGATCAACGCCCGCCTGATCGAGGAGCTGCTGGCGGCGCTGGCGGTCCTCGACGCCGACGATCGTCTCGGTGCGATCGTGCTCACGGGCGGCGAGCGCGCCTTCGCCGCCGGCGCCGACATCAAGGAAATGCAGGCGCGCGATTTCGGCGACGCCACCGCCACGCGCTTCATCGATCCCTGGTCCCGGATCGCGGCAACCCGCAAGCCGCTGATCGCCGCGGTCTCGGGCGTAGCACTCGGCGGCGGCTGCGAGATCGCGATGATGTGCGACATCATCCTCGCCGCCGAAGGCGCGAAGTTCGGTCAGCCCGAGATCAAGCTGGGCGTGATTCCGGGCGGTGGCGGCACGCAGCGGCTTACCCGGGCGATCGGCAAGTCCAAGGCGATGATGCTGATCCTGACCGGCGACCCGATCGACGCCCAGACGGCGGAGCGCTGGGGACTGGTCGCGCGGGTGGTGCCGGCCGCGGATTTGCTGTCCGAGGCCCTCGCGCTCGCGGGGAAGATCGCCGCTCTGTCCCAGCCGGTGGTGGCGATGGCGAAGGAAGCGGTCAACCGGGCCGAGGAAACCGCGCTCGCCGAGGGTCTTTTGTTCGAAAGACGGCAGTTCTACGCCTGTTTCGCGCTGGCGGATCGGGCCGAGGGCATGGCGGCCTTCGTCGAGAAGCGCCCGGCCAAGTTCGCGCACCGTTGACCATCCGCCGCCGCCGTCCTATAAGCCACGCTTCCCTACACCGAACGCGAAAATCATGGCCAACACAGCACAAGCCCGCAAGCGCATCCGCCAGACCGAACGCCGCACCACGGTGAACCGTGCCCGCGTCACTCGGATCCGCACCGTCGTGAAGCGCGTCGAACTCGCGATCCTGTCCGGCGACAAGACAGCCGCGAAATTGGCGTTCGATTCGGCGGCGCCGATCATCCAGCAGGGCGCGGGGATCGGCATCCTGCATCGCAACACGGCGTCGCGGAAGATCTCCCGTCTGGCGGGACGCATCAAAGCGATGGCGTGACGCGAAGTGTGGCACGAACGCGATAGCCGATGAAGAACCGCGACCGTTCCGCATTCGTCCCCGTTGCCATGGGCGTGGCATCGGGCGAGGCTTCCCCTCGCTCGCCGTGCACGGTTGCGGCGGGCCAAATCAAAGCGGACGCGAAGACGTCGCGAATGGCGGGGACGAAGGGGTCCCGCCGAAGGGCGTGGCTTTGTCTCGAGCCACGGGGCCGGGGAGGGAGGCATCGATGACGGCGAGTGCGAGCGGTATCAAGGCGCGCAAGGCCGAGGGCTATGCCGGCGACGTTACCGTCCAGGAAGCCTGGGCGATCCTCGAGAGGCAGCCGGCGGCGGTGCTGGTCGATGTCCGCACCACGGCGGAATGGTCCTTCGTCGGCGTGCCCGATCTCGCCCCGCTCGGCAAGCAGCCGTCGTTCCTGGCCTGGCAGGTGTTTCCGTCGATGCAGGTCAACCCGGACTTCGTGGCGGCCCTCGAGGCCGATGGGATCGACCGGGACGCGCCGCTCCTGTTCCTGTGTCGCAGCGGCGGCCGCAGCAAGGCGGCGGCGATCGCCATGACCGAGCGGGGCTTCACGTCCTGCTTCAATCTGCTCGACGGCTTCGAGGGCGCCGCTGACGAGAAGGGGCACCGCGGCACCCGCGCCGGATGGATGGCCGCCGGCCTTCCCTGGAAACAGAGTTGAGGCCGGGGCCATGGGGGCGGGGGATCTAGGCGCCGAGCGCCGCGAGCAGTGGGGTCGCATCGTCGTCCGCCTTCGGGCCGAGATCGGCGAGACGCAGTTCAAGAGCTGGCTCAACAATCTGCGCCTGGTGGCGGTGCGTGACGGCGTCGTCGTCTATGCCGTGCCCAGCCGCTTCGTGCGCGATTGGATCGTGCCCCGCTACGGCGATCGGCTTCGTTCCCTGTGGTTGGCCGAGGACGGGGCCGTGCGCAGCATCGCCATCGACATCGGGGAGTCCGACGGCGACGCGGCGGCGGTGAACGGGACCGATGCCTCGGCGACGGCCGTTCCCGTGGCCGATCCCCCGACGCGGGAGTTCACGGCGCTGCTGGACCCGCGCTACACGTTCGCGGATTTCGTCGTCGGCAAGCCGAACGAGTTCGCCCACGCCGCCTCCCTCCGCGTCGCCGAAAGCGCCACGGTGACCTTCAACCCGCTCTATCTCTACGGCGGCGTCGGCCTCGGCAAGACCCATCTGATGCACGCCATCGCCTGGCAAATCCGCGGCCAGACTCCGAACCGCAAGGTGATCTACCTGTCGGCCGAGACGTTCATGTACCAGTTCGTCCGGGCCCTGCGCTTCAAGGACACCATGGCGTTCAAGGAGCAGTTCCGCTCGGTCGACGTGTTGCTGATCGACGACGTGCAGTTCATCAGCGGCAAGGAATCGACCCAGGAGGAGTTCTTCCACACCTTCAACGCCCTGATCGACCAGAACCGCCAGGTGGTGATCTCCGGCGACCGCCAGCCCTCGGACCTGGACGGCATGGAGGAACGCCTGCGCTCGCGCCTGGGCTGGGGCCTGGTGGCCGATATCCACCCCGCCGACTACGAGCTGCGCCTGGGGGTTCTGCTCGCCGAAGCGGAGCGCAGCGCCATCCCCGTGCCCCGCCGGGTTCTGGAGTTCATCGCCCACAAGATCGCCACCAACATCCGCGAGGTCGAAGGCGCGCTCAACCGGGTCATCGCCCACGCGACCCTAGTCGGCCGTCCGGTCACCCTCGAGGGTACCCACGAGATCCTCCGCGACCTTTTGCGCGCCCACGATCGGCGGGTCACGGTCGAGGAGATCCAGCGCAAGGTGGCGGAGCATTACAACACCCGCCTCGCCGACATGACCTCGGACCGCCGGGCACGGGCCGTCGCCCGGCCGCGTCAGGTGGCGATGTACCTGGCGAAGCAGCTCACCCAACGCAGCCTGCCCGAGATCGGCCGCAAGTTCGGCGGGCGCGACCACACCACCGTGATCCACGCCGTGCGCAGGGTCGACGAGTTGAAGCTCGGCGACCCGTCCTTCGCCGAGGACGTCGAGCTCTTGCGCCGCAGCCTGGAGAGCTGATGGCGGCGTCGGACCCGCGCCTGTTCCCGGACGCCGATGAGCGCGGTCCCGACGGCGAGCTGTCGACCGGCACCCTGCCGTCCCAGCGCATCCGCGCGGCGATCCAGGACAAGACGATCGCCGCGGTCGAGGAGATCGGCGAGGACCAGATCCAGCCCGCGAGTCTCGACCTCCGCCTCGGCTCCGTGGCCTACCGGGTGCGCGCGAGCTTCCTGCCCGGGGCGGACCGCGACCTCGACGGCAAGCTCGGTGCCTTCAACATGCACGAGTTCGATCTGACAAACGGCGCTGTGCTCGAGCAGGGTTGCGTCTACATCGTGCCGCTGATGGAGCACGTGCGCCTCGGCTACCGCATGTCGGGGATCGCCAGCCCGAAAAGCTCGGTCGGCCGGCTCAACCTCTTCACCCGCGTCATCACCGACGGCGGCACCGAGTTCGACGTGGTGCGCAGCGGCTACCGGGGCAGGCTCTACGCCGAGATCTCGCCCCGCGGGTTCAGCATCCTGGTGCGCAAGGGCACCCGCCTCGTCCAGCTCCGCATCCGCAGCGGCAGCCCGCGGACCAGCGCCAAGGCGCTCCGGGACTTGCGCGAAACCCAGAACGTGGTGTCGGTGACGGTCGACGACAGCGTGACCCGGGGCTATGCCATCACCGTCGACCTCAGGGGCCAGGGCCCGGGCAGCGTCATCGGCTATCGGGCGAAGCGGCACACCGACGTGATCGACTACGACCGGGTGGGGGCGTACGACTCGGCGGACTTCTGGGAGCCGATCCTGGCGGGCAGGGACGATGGCCTGATCCTCGATCCGCAGGATTTCTACATCCTGGCCTCGGAGAACACAATCAGCGTGCCCCCGGAATACGCGGCCGAGATGGCGGCATACGACACCCTGTATGGCGAATTCCGCGTCCATTACGCCGGCTTCTTCGATCCCGGCTTCGGCCACGACGAGCAGGGAGGCGGCGGGACCCGCGCGGTGCTCGAAGTGCGCAGCCACGAGGTGCCGTTCCAGGTGGAGCACGGCCAGGTTGTCGGACGCCTGGTCTATGAACGCTTGACGGGCCGACCGGACAAGCTCTACGGCGCCGCCATCGGCTCGTCCTATCAACGCCAAGGATTGGCCCTCGCCAAGCAGTTCCGGCGACCGTGAACGCCCGCACAACCCCTTGAAATAGCTCCTGACTCCTCCCCGTTCTGGTATACTTGCGAGACGGCGTTGAGGCCGTCATCGGGGGGTGATCAACGTCCCGGCGCGATCGCGTCGGAACGGGGCTTCGGTCCCCCTCGATGCCACCCTTGGAAGCAAGTGCCCAGCCGATGAAACTCGCCATCGAACGTGCCGCGCTCCTCCGCGCGCTCACCCACGTCCAGAGCGTGGTCGAGCGGCGCAACACCATCCCCATCCTCTCGAACGTTCGGCTCGAGGGCCGCGATGGGCGGCTGAAGTTGACCGCGACCGACATGGACCTCGAGGTGGTGGAGGAGGTCGAGGCGCACATCGGCGCCGAGGGCGGCACCACGGCGCCCGCGCATCTGCTGCATGACATCGTCCGCAAGCTGCCGGAGGGCGGCGAGGTGGGCATGGAGACCGCCGACGAAGGCGGCCGCATGGTGGTGCGCTGCGGCCGCTCCCGCTTCACCCTGCCCTGCCTCCCCACCGAGGATTTTCCGGTGATGGCGGAAGGCGAGTTCAGCCACGAGTTCCAGATCTCCGCCGTCGATCTGCGGCGCCTGATCGACAAGACGCGCTTCGCCATCTCGACTGAGGAAACCCGCTACTACCTCAATGGCATCTACCTGCACGTGATCGAGGGCGACGGGTCCGCCCGGCTGTGCGCGGTCGCGACCGATGGCCATCGCCTGGCCAGGGTCGAGAACGAGCTGCCCCAGGGCGCCGACGGCATGCCCGGGGTCATCGTCCCGCGCAAGACAGTGGGCGAGTTGCGCAAGCTGATCGACGAAGGCGACGGCGCCGTGGCGGTGGCCCTCAGCCGCACCAAGGTCCGCTTCGCCTTCGGCTCGGTCCGCCTCACCTCGAAGCTGATCGACGGAACCTTCCCCGACTATGGCCGGGTAATCCCCACCCAGAACGACAAGGTGCTGGAGATCGAGGGCAAGAGGTTCGCCGAGGCCGTCGATCGTGTCGCCACCATCTCGACCGAGAAGTCGCGCACCGTGAAGCTCGCGCTCGAGGCCGGCCGCCTCCGGCTGTCCGCCAACAGTCCGGACAGCGGCAGTGCCGCCGAGGAGTTGGATGTGGGCTACGCCGGCCCCAGCCTGGAGATCGGCTTCAACTCCCGTTATCTCCTCGACATGACCGCTCAGGCCGAAGGCCGGGTCGTCGAATTCGCCATGGCCGACGCCGGATCGCCCACCCTGATGCGCGACAGCGGGGATCCGGGCACGCTCTACGTGCTGATGCCGATGCGGGTCTAGATTGACGGTCGTCTTCCGCGCGCAACCCACGCCCAAGGCCGCGTCCGCGCCCTTCATCGCGCGGCTCGCCCTGACGGATTTCCGGGGATACCAAAGCCTCACCCTCACGGCCGCCCCGGGCATCACCGTGCTGGTCGGCGAGAATGGTGCCGGCAAGACCAACCTTCTGGAAGCCCTGTCGTACCTGGCGCCCGGAAGGGGTCTGCGCGGCGCCGGGGTGGCCGAAGTGCTGCGTCGGGATGCGCGCCCCGGTGCCCAGTGGGCCGTGTCCGCACGGGCCCTGACCGGTGGTGGCTGGACCGAAATCGGGACGGGGCCGGTGGCCACGCCCGCCGGCGAACGCCGTCATGTCCGCATCGACGGCAAGCCGATCCGGGGCCATGCGGCGCTCGGGCGCGTGCTTGCCATGGTATGGCTGACCCCGGCCATGGACGGACTGTTCCGCGATGGCGCCTCGGGGCGCCGCCGCTTTCTCGATCGACTGGTGCATGGCCATGATGCCGGCCACGCCGAGCGGCTGGCGGCGTACGAGCACGGGATTCGCGAACGCTCGCGGCTGCTCGCCGAAGGGCGGAACGATGTCGCCTGGCTCGGCACCCTCGAAGCTTCGATCGCGCGCCATGGCACGGCGATCGCCGCCAGCCGCCTGGACGCGGTGGCCCGCCTCGATGCCCAGCTCGCGCACGGGTTCGGACCCTTCCCCGCGGCCCGGGTCGCGGTCAGGGGAGCCGTCGAGGACTGGCTCGGCGCCATGCCGGCGGTGGCGGCGGAGGAGCGATTCCAAGCCGTGCTCGCCGCTGCCCGGCCGCGCGATGCCGAAACCGGCGGGGCGGGGGAAGGCCCCCATCGCAGCGATCTGGTGGTGCATCATGCCGGCACCGGAGCGGCCGCGGCGCAATGTTCGACCGGCGAACAGAAGGCCCTGCTGGTCGCCATCCTGCTCGCCGACGCGCGCGGCAAGGCGTCGGGTCCCTTCGGGCTTCCGATCCTGCTGCTCGACGAGATCGCCGCCCACCTGGACGCCGTCCGGCGGGCGGCCCTGTTCGACGAACTCCATGCGCTGGGCGCCCAGGTGTGGCTCTCCGGGACCGATCGGGGAAGTTTCGCCGCGCTGACCGGCCGCGCCCGGTTCCTCGAGGTGCGGGCGGCGGATCTCAGCGAGGTTTCGGCCGCGGATTTCCGTGAGGTTCCGGCCGCGGACCTCCGCGAGGTCGGGCGATGACCGAACCGATCCAGGAGCAGGAGCCGTTCAAGAGCCGCAAGCCGGGCCGCAAGGAGATGGCCGCCGCATCCGAAGCCTACGGCGCCGAATCGATCAAGGTCCTGCGCGGGCTGGACGCGGTGCGCAAGCGGCCAGGCATGTATATCGGCGACACCGACGACGGCTCGGGTCTGCACCACATGGTGTTCGAGGTGGTCGACAACGCGGTCGACGAGGCGCTGGCCGGATACTGCGACCGCATCGAAGTGACGCTCAATCCCGACGGGTCCTGCACCGTCACCGACAACGGCCGCGGCATCCCCACCGACATCCACGGCGAGGAGGGCGTCTCGGCCGCGGAGGTGATCATGACCCGGCTGCACGCCGGCGGTAAGTTCGACGAGAATTCCTACAAGGTCTCGGGCGGCCTGCACGGGGTCGGCGTCTCGGTCGTCAACGCCCTGTCGGAAACCCTGGATCTGCAGATCTGGCGCGGCGGGCACGAACACGCCATGCGCTTCCGCGAAGGCGAAGCCGAGAAACCCCTGGCGATCGTCGGCGAGGCGTCGGAAGGCCGGACCGGCACCCGGGTGACGTTCGTCCCCTCGCCCAGGATCTTCACCAAATTGGTGTTCGACTTCGCGACGCTGGAACACCGCCTGCGCGAACTCGCGTTCCTCAACGGCGGCATCCAGATCGTGTTGACCGACGAACGCGCCGCCCAGCCCGCGACCGTGACTCTGCACTACGAAGGCGGGGTCGCGGCCTTCGTCCGCTGGCTCGACCGGTCGAAGACCGTGCTGCACGGAACCACGATCGTGCTGACCGGCGAACGCGACGGCATCGGCGTCGATGCCGCCTTGCAGTGGACCGACAGCTACCACGAGAACACGCTGTGCTTCACCAACAACATCCCGCAGCGCGACGGCGGCTCGCACCTCGCGGGCCTGCGCGCGGCGCTCACCCGCACGGTCAACGGTTACGCCGCGGGATCCGGCGCGCTCAAGCGGGAAAAGGTGACGCTGGGCGGCGAGGACGCGCGCGAGGGGCTGACCTGCGTGCTCGCGGTCAAGATGCCGGGACCGAAGTTCGCCTCCCAGACCAAGGACAAGCTGGTGTCCTCCGAGGTGCGACCGGTGGTCGAGGGCATCGTCAGCGACAAACTCGGCCAGTGGTTCGAGGAGCACCCGAGCGAAGCCAAGGCGATCGTCGCCAAGGTCGTCGAGGCGGCGGCAGCCCGCGAGGCGGCGCGCAAGGCCCGCGAGCTCACCCGCCGCAAGGGCGCGCTCGATGTCGCCAACCTGCCTGGCAAGCTCGCCGATTGCCAGGAAAAGGACCCGGCGAAGTCCGAACTGTTCCTGGTGGAGGGCGATTCGGCCGGCGGTTCGGCCAAGCTCGCGCGCGACCGGGTCTTCCAGGCCATCCTCCCCTTGCGCGGCAAGATCCTGAACGTCGAGCGGGCGCGGCTCGACAAGATGCTGGGCTCGAACGAGATTGGCACCCTTATCACCGCGCTCGGCACCGGCATCGGCACCGACGATTTCGACCTCAAGAAGCTGCGCTACCACAAGGTCGTCATCATGACCGACGCCGACGTGGACGGCGCCCACATCCGCACGCTTCTGCTGACCTTCTTCTTCCGGCAGATGACCGAGATCATCCGCGCCGGGCACCTCTACATCGCCCAGCCGCCCCTGTTCCTGGTGAAGCGCGGCCAGGCCAAGGGCGGCGTGTACCTGAAGGACGAACGGGCGCTCGACGATTTCCTGATCGGCGAGGGGCTCGAGGGTACCGTCCTCACGCTGTTCGACGGCACCGAGATCGCCGGCGCCGACCTGCGCGGGCTGTGCGAGCGGGCCCGGGCCGCCGCCCATCTGCTGCGCGCGCTGTCGCGGCGCCTGCCGATCAACGTCGCCGAGCAGACCGCGATCGCCGGTGCCCTTACGCCCGACGTCCTGGGCGACGCCGCCAAGGCCGATGCCGCCGCGCTCTACATCGCCCGCCGGCTCGACATGCTGGAGCCGCCGACGGAGCGGGGCTGGCGCGGGACCTCGGACGGCAAGGGCGGAGTCGCGTTCACCCGCATGTTGCGGGGCGTTGGCGAGCGCCATCTGGTCGACGCGGCCCTGGTCGCCACCGTCGAGGCCCGCCGGTTGGACGAGATGGCGGTGGAATTCCAGCGCACCTATCGCGGCCAGTCCAAGCTCCAGCGCAAGGACCGGCGGACCGTGATCGCCGGCCCGTCCTCGCTGCTCGACACGGTGTTCGAGGCAGGCCGCCGCGGCCTTACGGTGCAGCGCTACAAGGGCCTGGGCGAGATGAACCCGGAGCAGCTGTGGGAAACGACGCTGGACCCCAACGTCCGCACCCTTCTGCAGGTGAAGATCCGCGACGCCGAGGAGGCCAACGTGGTGTTCGAGACCCTGATGGGCGACATCGTGGAACCGCGCCGCGATTTCATCCAGACCAACGCCCTCAAGGTGACGAACCTCGACGTATGATGCCTCGCGAGGCCGCAAAGTCGCCCCATTGGTCGTTTAGGAACCGCATTCTCACCGGCGCTTGCAGGGAACGGCTCCTACCCCATGGCTAAGGCCGAGCTTCGCGCCGACCCGAATGTCCGTTGGCGAACCGCCCCCACGGCCAAACCCGCCAAGCGCCGATCGGCGCGGGCCGCGGCGAAGGGTGCCCGGCGACCGTGGCGCCGAATCCTGGGTTTCCTCGTCCGGTGGTTCCTGGTCGCCGTCATCTGGCTGGCGATCGCGGTCCTGGCCTATGCCGGCTATCTCGCCTACGACCTGCCCGATGTGAGTCGCCTGGGCGAACCGGTGCGCAGCCCCTCGATCCAGATCACCACGGCCGATGGGGCGGTCATCAGCCGGATCGGCGCGACCTATGGCCCCCGGCTCGACTACGAGGCGATCTCGCCCTGGCTGGTGAAGGCCGTGGTGGCGACCGAGGATCGGCGCTTCTTCGAGCACGACGGCATCGACCCGCGGGGTCTCGGCCGCGCCCTGGTCGCGAACCTGCGGGCGGGGCACGTGGTTCAGGGCGGTTCGACCGTTACCCAGCAGCTCGCCAAGAATCTGTTCCTCACGCCCGAGCGGACCTTCAGCCGCAAGTTCAAGGAGCTGATCCTGGCGTTCTGGCTGGAAAGCCAGTTCGACAAGCCCGGCCTGATGGCGATCTATCTCAACCGGGTGTATTTCGGCGGCGGCGCCTACGGGGTGGAGGCGGCCGCGCGGCGCTTCTTCTCCAAATCGGCGGCGGACCTCACCCTGCCCGAGGCGGCGATGCTCGCGGGACTGCTCAAGGCCCCGTCGCGCTATGCGCCCACCCACGATCTCGACGCGGCGCGCGCCCGGGCCGCCCTGGTGCTCGACAACATGGCGACCATCGGGCTGATCGCTGCCGCCGATCTGGCGGCGGCCAAGGCTTCGCCAGCCGATCTCCGCGCGCCGCCGTCCACCGGCGAAGGCGGGCGCTACTTCGCCGACTGGGTGATGGAGGACCTGGGCGGGTTCGTCGGACCCAATCCCGTCGATCTCACGGTGGTCACGACCCTCGACGCTCGGGTCCAGCGGCTGGCCGAGGAGGCGATCGCGGCCGAGCTCGCCGCCCATGGCGATGCGCAACGCGTCGGGCAGATCGCCGCCGTGGTGATGGCGCCGGACGGGGCCGTGCTCGCCATGGTCGGCGGGCGCGACTATGGCGAAAGCCAGTTCAACCGTGCGACCCAGGCCCTGCGGCAGCCCGGCTCGGCGTTCAAGCTCTTCGTCTTCCTGGCCGGGCTCGAGGCCGGCCTCCGCCCCGAATCGCGGTTCGTCGACGGACCGCTGTCGATCAACGGCTTCGCACCGCGCAACTACGACGACAAGTACCTGGGCGAGGTCAGCCTCGCCGAGGCGCTGGCCCGCTCGCTCAACAGCGTCGCCGCCCAGGTCGCCTGGAAGGTCGGGGTCGACGAGGTGATCGGCGTGGCCCGGCGGCTGGGAGTGACCGCGCCCCTCCGCCGCGACCTGAGCCTGTCGCTGGGCGCCTCCGAGGTGACCCTCATGGAGCTGACGGCGGCCTACGGAGCCCTGGCGAACGGCGGCCGCGCGGTCCTACCCTATGGCATCGCCCAAGTGCAGGATACCAACGGCCGGGTCCTCTATCGTCGCGCAGGCTCGGGCGGCAGCGAAGTGATCGATCCCCAGACCCGCGCGCGGATGATCCGGATGCTGGCCGACGTGATCGCCGGCGGCACCGGCACCGCCGCCCGCATCGACTGGCCGGTGGCCGGCAAGACCGGGACGAGTGAAGGCTACCGCGACGCCTGGTTCGTCGGGTTCACCCGGGGTCTCGTCGCCGGGGTCTGGGTCGGCAACGACGACAACAGCCCGATGAAGGCGGTCACCGGCGGCGGGATCCCCGCCCGGGTCTGGTCGGGAATGATGGCGGGGGCGATGGCCGGGCGACCGCCGGAACCACTGTTCGAGGAGGATTTTCCGTCGCTGCTCGACGAATTTATCGCCGAGCTCGGCCTCGGTGAGGAGACTTTCGCGGCTGTTCCCGCCGCCAAGAAACGCGACCGATAGGGCTTTACCCGCCGGCCATCGGCGGCAGGATGAACACCTCGCTGTCCGGCTTCACCGCGGCGAACCATTGGTTCCGGTAGATCTGGCCGTCGACCGCGACCGCCACCCGATCGAGAATTGGCAGCAGGCTCGGGTAGACCTCGCCGACGCGATCCAACACCTCGCGGATGGTCTTGGCATCGACCTCGAGCACCGGCGTGTTGCCGGCCAGCGATTTCAACGTGCCCCCCAGCATCACCCGGGCCATGGGGAACCCCCTTTCCTCGACCCCCTCCCGGACGGGGAGGGGGCGTTCAGGGGTGGAGCGGACGGTCGCCTAATCGGCGGCCTTCTTCAGCCTCGAATCGAGGGCGTGCACGATCCGCGGCGGCGACATCGGCAGCTCGAGCATGCGCACGCCGATGGCGGCCGAGACCGCGTTGGCGATGGCGCCCATGGGCGGCACGATCGAGGTTTCGCCGACGCCTCGCACCCCATAGGGATGCTTCGGGTTGGCGACCTCGACGATGATCGTGTCGATCATCGGGCAGTCGGACGCGACCGGGATGCGGTAGTCGAGGAAGCCCGCGTTCTGCAGCCGGCCGTCCTTGCCGTAGATGTACTCCTCGTTGAGCGCCCAACCGATGCCCTGTGCGGCCCCGCCCTGGAACTGACCCTCAACGTAGGAGGGGTGGATCGCCTTGCCGGCGTCCTGGGCGATCGTGTAGCGCAGCACCCGGGTGTAGCCGGTCTCCGGGTCCACCTCGACGTCGCAGAGGTGGGTCGCGAAGCTGACCCCGGCCCCGTCGGCGTTGATCTCGTGATGCCCGGCAAGCGGCCCACCGGTGGAATGCGACGCGGCCGCGATCTCCTTGAACGACATCGGCTTGAAGTTGCCGGCGTTGGACCCGGCCGGCTTCGCCTGGCCGTCTTCCCAGGTGACGGCGTCCGCGGAAATGCCCCAGGTCTTGGCCGCCCGGGCGCACATCTTCTTGATCACCTCCCGCGCCGCCATGATGGTGGCGAGGCCGCTCGCGAAGGTGACCCGGCTGCCGTCGGTCACGTCATTGTAGCCGAGCGAGGAGGTGTCGGCGACGATGGTCCGCACCTGTTCGTAGCCGATGCCCAGTTCCTCGGCGGCCATCAGGCACATCGAGGCGCGGCTGCCGCCGATATCCGGGGTGCCGACCGCAAGCGCCACGGTCCCGTCCAGGTTGACGTTGAGCGTCGTGCAGGTCTGGCCCGCGAAGTTGAACCAAAACCCGGAGGCGAGGCCGCGGCCCTGGTTCGGCCCCAAGGGTGCCCGGTAGTTCGGGTGTGCCTTGATCGCCTCCAGGGTCTGGATCAGGCCGATCGGGCCGAAGGTCGGTCCGTAGGCGGACTTGGTGCCCTGCTTGGCCGCGTTCTTCAGGCGGAAGTCCACGGGATCCATGCGGATCTTCTTGGCCAGCTCGTCGATCACGCTTTCCACCGCGAACGCCGCCATGGGTGCGCCGGGCGCGCGATAGGCCGCCTGCTTTGGGCGGTTGGTGATCACGTCGTAGCCGACGGCCTTGACGTTCTCCAGGTCGTAGCAGGCGAAGGCGGTCATCGCCCCGAGCTCGACCGGCGATCCGGGGAAGGCGCCCCCCTGGTACCGCAGATCGGCCTCGGCGGCCGTGATGCGGCCATCGCGGGTGGTGCCGACCTTGATGCGCATGCTGGTGCTCGAGGTCGGCCCGGTGGCGCGGAAGACCTCGTTCCGGGTCATCACCATCTTCACCGGCCGGCCCGACTTGCGCGACAGCGCGAGCGCCACGGGCTCGATGAACACGGTGGTCTTGCCGCCGAACCCGCCGCCGATCTCGGACGCGGTGACCCGCAGCTTGGAGATATCGAGACCCAGCAGATCGGCGCAGGTGTTGCGGATCATGTAGTGACCCTGGGTGCAGACCCAGATCTCGCCCTGGCCGTCGGGGCCGAGATTCGCGAGGCAGGCGTGTGGCTCGATGTAGCCCTGGTGCGTCGCCTCGGTCTTGAACGACCGTTCGACGACGACGTCGGCCTTGGCGAAGCCGGCCTTAATGTCGCCCAGAGCGAATTCGCAGCGGCTGGCGACGTTCGACGGCTTGGTCGGCTTCGGCTCCACGTTATTGGTGAACATGGTCTTGTCGAGGATCGGGGCGCCGGGCTTCATCGCCTCATCCACGTCGGTGACGTGGGGCAGCACCTCGTAATCGACCACGATCAGCTTCAAGGCCTTGTCGGCGATCGCGGCGGTGGTAGCCGCCACGGCGGCCACGGCGTGGCCGTCGTACAGCGCCTTGTCGCGTGCCATGCAGTTGACCAGCACGTCGCGCAGCGCATCATTGCGGTCCTTGAAGTCGTCGCGGGTGACGACGGCCTTCACGCCCGCCAGGGCTTCTGCCTTGGCGGTGTTGATCTTGCGGATGCGAGCGTGGGCATGCGGGCTGCGCAGGACCTTGCCGATCAGCATGCCCGGCGCCGATGCGTCGGCGCCGAAGCGGGCGCGACCGGTGACCTTGTCGACCCCGTCGGGCCGGATCGGCCGGGTGCCGATTTGCTTGAATGTCGTCTTCCTCTGAGCGATATCACCCTCAAGCGGCATGACGTTTCTCCTGCTTCATCTCGACCGCGGTGGCGAGCACGGCGCGCACGATCTTGTCGTAGCCCGTGCACCGGCAGAGGTTGCCGGCCAGCCAATAGCGGACCTGGGTCTCGGTGGGGTTCGGTGTCCTTTCGAGGAGCGCGCGGGCAGCCACCAGGAAGCCCGGGGTGCAGATGCCGCATTGCAGGGCGGCGTGCTCCAGGAACTTCTTCTGCAACGGGTGCAGCTTATCGCCCTTGGCCATGCCCTCGATAGTGCGGATCTTGCGGCCCTCGGCCTCGGCGCCCAGCACCAAGCAGGAGCACACCAGGCGCCCGTCCAACTCGATGCTGCAGGCGCCGCAATCGCCGGTGCCGCAGCCTTCCTTGGCGCCGGTCAAGCCCAGGTGGTTGCGCAGAACGTCGAGCAGAGATTCCTGCGGCTCGCAGACGAACTCGACCGAATCGCCGTTGATCGTGGTGGTGACGTGATGACCCGACATCAGTTGCCCCTCGCCCTCTTCAATGCCTTTTCCGCCGCGCGCCGTGCCAGCACGCCGGCCACTTTCACGCGAAACTCCTTGGTGCCGCGCTTGTCGTCGATCGGGTTGCACGCCGCCGATGCCGCCTTCGCCATCTTGGCGAGCGCCGCGGCGTCGACCTTGGTGCCGATCAGCGCATCCGCCGCCGCCTTGACCAGAAGGGGCGTGGGCGCCACCGCGCCCAAGGAAACCCGGGCCGCCGTGCAGACGCCCTTGGCGTCCAGCGTCAGGCACACCCCGACGCCGACCACGGCGATATCCATCTCGCTGCGCGGGATGAACCGCAGGTAGGCGTCGCCGGTGCGCGCCGGCCGCGCCGGCAGCACGATTCCGGTGACGATCTCGCCCTTCTTCAGGGATGTCTTGCCGGGTCCGACGATGATTTTCTCGACCGGCACCTTGCGGCGCCCCTTGGGTCCGGCGATCAGCGCGACGGCACTGGCGGCGATCAACGCCGGCACGCTGTCGGCGGCGGGCGAACCGTTGCACAGGTTGCCCGCCAGCGTGGCGCGGCCCTGAATCTGGGTCGATCCGATCAGGTTCGCGGCCTCGACGACACCCGGCCACATCTTGCGGACCTTGACGTTTTCCCCGATGGCCGCGGCCGGAACCGTGGCGCCCACCCGGAAACCGCCCTTTTCCGGGGCGATCTTGCCGAGTTCGGCGATGCGCTTGAGGTCGACGATAAGCTTGGGTTCGACCGTGCCCGAACGGAGCTGGACCAGAACGTCGGTCCCGCCCGCCAGCATGCGGGTCGTCCCGCTGGCCTTGGCGAGGAGTTTCACGGCCGCGCCGACCGTCTCCGGAGCTTCAAACTGCATGGCGTCCGTCCACCTTGGTGTCCCTCCCTCGCGAATTCGTCTCGGCCGTTACCGACGGGGCCGAATGAAGCACGCCCATATACCGGATGTCTACCCCGTCACTGGCCCCGCAGCCAGGCGATCGCGCTCTCGGGCCCATCGGCCGTCGGACCCTCGGGTGGCGGTGGGCGGCGGATCATGATGACCGGCAGCCGGAGGTCGCGGGCGGCGGCCAGTTTCGCGGTCCCTTCGTCGCCCCCGCTCGCCTTGCAGACGATGGTGCCGACGCCGTGCTTCTGGAACAGGGCGATCTCGTCCGCGACGGCGAACGGCCCCCGGCCGATGACGACGACGTAGGTCTTCAGTGGCAAGACGTTGCGCGGGTCCTCGACCAGGCGGACGACGAATTTGAAGCCCTCGACCTCGAAGAAACTCTTGAGTTCCTTGCGCCCGATCGCCAGGAAGACCGTCGGCGGCCGGCCGTTCAGGTCCGCCGCCGCCGCCGCCATGTCGCCCACCATGGTCCAGCGATCGCCCGGGCCCGGCTCCCAGGGGCGACGCACCAAGGCCAGACTCGGCACGCCGGCCGCCGCCGCTGCGGCCTTGGCGTGGGCCGAGATCTGGGTGGCGAACGGGTGGGTGGCATCGACCAGGGCCGTGATGCCCTCCGCCCGCAGATAGTCCGCCATCGCCCCGGCGCCGCCGAACCCGCCGCGCCGCAGCCGTCCCGGCACGGGCCTGGGGGCGCGGGTGACCCCGGCGAGGGACGTCGTCACCGCTTCGGCGCCGAATGCGGCGCAGGCCAGTTCGGCCAGCCGGGCGGCATCACCGGTTCCGCCGAGGATCAAGATCTTCCGTTCAAGCGCCGGCATGGGCGATCACCGTCCCGTCTCTATCCACCACCACCACGTCGAGGCGCGTCTCCCCGGAGAGCGTCGCCAACGCCGTCGCTCGGGCGCGGGCGGCGACTGGGCTGGCGATGTCTACCCCGGCCGCCCTGGCGATGACCAGCGCCTCGCCACCGCCGGCCACCGCCGCGAGGTCGCGAGCCAGGTCCGCATTTTCCCCCAGATCGCGGGCGAGGCCGGCCAGAAAGGCCGGATCCAATTGGCTGCGGCTGGAATGGAGGTCCAGGTGCCCGGCGGCCAGTTTGGCCATCTTGGCGAAGCCGCCGGCGATCGTGACGCGCCCGACCGGGTGGCGGCGCAAGTACTTCAGCATGCCGCCGCAGAAATCGCCCATGTCGATCAGCGCGAGGTCGGGCAGGCCGTACAGCCGCTTGACCGTGGCCTCGGACGTGGTGCCGGTCGCCCCCGCTAGGTGATCGAGGCCGGCGGCGCGGGCCACGTCGATGCCGCGGTGGATGGCGTGGATCCAGGCCGAGCAGGAATAGGGGATCACGATCCCCGTCGTACCGAGGATCGACAGGCCGCCGACGATGCCAAGCCGCGGGTTCCAGGTCTTGGCCGCCAGGGCCTCGCCGCCGGGAACCGCGATGGTGATGACGGCGTCGCCGGTTCCGCGATGCCGGGCCGCGAGGTCGGCGACCGCCGCCGCCATCATCCGCCGCGGCACCGGGTTGATCGCCGGTTCGCCGACCGCGAGGGGCAGTCCGGCACGCGTCACCGTGCCAACCCCCGCGCCGGCGCGGAACCGGACCCCGGTCCCTGGCGCGGCCAATGTCACGGTGGCGACGATGGTGGCGCCATGGGTTACGTCCGGGTCGTCGCCGGCGTCCTTGACGATCGCGGCCGTAGCCGTGGTTTCGTCCAACTCGGCCCGGACCAGGGCGAAGCTCGGTTCCTCGCCGCGCGGCAGGGTGATCGTCACCGGATCGGGGAACCGCCCGGTCAGCAGCGCCGTGTAGGCGGCGACGGTCGCCGCCGTGGCGCAGGCCCCGGTGGTCCAGCCCTTGCGCAGGGGTCCGTTCGGCGGGTTCGTCGCGGTCATGATCGGCGGGTTCGGTTGCGCCGGAATTCTATCGTATAACCTCGCGCCATGGTGGGACCCGCGCTGCCCTTACCCGTCTTCGAGCCCGGTTGGGTGTGGCTGGTGGGCGCCGGGCCCGGGGACCCGGGGCTTTTGACCTTGCTCGCGGCCCACGCCCTCGCCCAGGCCGACGAGGTGGTGTACGACGCCCTGGTCTCCGACGCGGTACTGGCCCTGGCGAACCCCGCCGCCAGCCTCGAGTACGCGGGCAAGCGGGGCGGCCGGCCGTCGCGCAAGCAGCCGGACATCAGCGAGCGGCTGATCGCTCTGGCCCGCTCGGGGCGCCGCGTCCTGCGCTTGAAAGGTGGCGACCCCTTCATCTTCGGGCGCGGCGGCGAAGAGGCGCTGGCGCTCGCGGCCGCGAACGTCCGCTTCCGCATCGTGCCCGGGATCACCGCCGGGGTCGCCGGACTCGCCTACGCCGGCATCCCCTCCACCCACCGCGATACCAACGCCGCCGTCACCTTCGTCACCGGCCACGGATCCGGCGGCGACGTGCCCGACGGGTTGGATTGGCCGGCGCTCGCCAAGGCCTCGCCGGTGCTGGTGGTCTACATGGGGCTGAAGCATCTGCCCGAAATCGCGGCCCGCCTGATCGCCGCCGGCCGCGATCCCGCGACGCCCGTCGCCATCATCGCCAAGGCGACCCTGCCCGATCAACGGGTGCTGGTGACGACGCTGGCGGCGGCGGCGGCCGATGTCGCGGCCGCCGGCATCGAGCCGCCGACCATCGTCGCCGTTGGCGAGGTCGTGCGCCTGCGGGCGGCGCTCGCCTGGCTGTGAGCGCGATCCCTGGGTTCGTCGTCGCGGCCCCATCGTCGGGCGTCGGCAAGACGATCGTCACGCTGGGTCTGGTCCGCGCCTTCGCGGCCGGTGGGCACCGGGTGGCACCGTTCAAAGTGGGACCGGACTACATCGATCCCGCGTTTCTCGGGGCGGCCGCTGGGCGCGCCTGCGTCAACCTCGATCCCTGGGCGATGCGACCCGAGACGCTGGCCGCCCTGGTCGCCGACCTGGTTCAAGGCGCGGATATGCTCATCGGCGAAGGGGTCATGGGCTTGTTCGACGGCGGACCCGGCGGTGCCGGGGGCACCGCGGACCTGGCCGGGCGCCTGGGGCTGCCGGTGGTACTGGTGGTCGACGCCAGCGGCATGGGCGCGTCCTTCGCCGCCGTCGTCGAAGGGTTTGCCCGGCACCGTCCGGGGGTGGCGGTCGGGGGCGCGATCGCCAACCGGGTCGCCGGCGAGAAGCACCGTCGTATTATCGAGGAATCCATGGCCCAGGTCAGCGGGGTCCGCCTGCTCGGCACCATGCCGCGCGACCCGACCCTTGCCCTGCCGTCCCGCCACCTCGGCCTCGTCCAGGCGCGCGAAACCGCCGACCTCGATGCCGTGATCGATCGCGCCGCTCGGGTCGTCCGCGACAACCTCGATCTCACCGCGCTCGCGCGGCTCCACATCTCCCCCTTGTCCCCACCGCTTGGCCCCCCACCGCTTGGCCCCCCACCGCTTGGCCCCCCACCGCTTGGCCAGCGCATCGCGGTTGCCCAGGACGATGCTTTCGCCTTCGCCTATCCGGCCCAGCTCGCCGCTTGGCGCCGGGAGGGTGCCGATCTCGCGTTCTTCTCGCCGCTGGCGGACCAGGACCCGGGTGGTGCCGACGCCATCTACCTCCCCGGCGGCTACCCGGAACTGCACGCCGCCCGCCTCGCCGCGAACGGAAGGTTCCTCGCGGGCCTAGGGGCGGCTGCCCGGCGCGGCGCCGTGATCTACGGCGAATGCGGCGGCTACATGGTGCTGGGTCAGGCCCTCACGGACGCGGGCGGCACGCCCCACGCGATGGCCGGCCTGCTGCCCCACGCCACCTCGTTCGCCGCGCGCAAGCTGCACCTCGGCTACCGCTCAATGCGACTCCTCGGCGATAGCCCCCTGGGCAAGGTCGGTGCGCTCTTTCGCGGCCACGAGTTCCACTACGCGACGGTGATGGGAGACCCCGGTCCGCCGTTGTTCGCGGCCACGGACGCCTGGGGTCACGACGTAGGCCAGGTTGGCTCCCGCGATGGCACGGTGGCCGGCTCCTTCCTGCACCTCATCGACCGCGCATGACCGCGGCGGTCAGCAGATAGTTCACGGCGGTGTCGCGGCCGATCGACCAGCGGTTGCGCACCGGGTCGTAGACTAGGCCGCTTACGTCGGTGACGCGGGCGCCGTGGCCCCGGAGGTGCCGCGCGATCTCGGCGGGGGCCGGGAAGCGCGACCAGTCGTGGGTGCCCGGCGGCACCCAGCGCAGAATGCGCTCGGCGCCGACGATGGCGAGAGCATAGCTTTTCCACGTTCGGTTGAGGGTCGAGAGGATGATCAGCCCGCCATCCGCGGCGATCGCGCAAGCGGCAGCGAGGAACGCGCCCACGTCCGCCACATGCTCCACGATCTCCAGCGCCAGAACCACGTCGAATCGGCCGCCCTCCGCCGCCGTGTCCTCGACGGTGGCGACCCGGTAATCGATCGCCAAGTCCTGGCCCGCGGCATGGTCGCGGGCGACCGCGATCGCCGCGGCGCCGGCGTCGATCCCCCGCACGACGGCGCCCAGTCGTGCCATCGGCTCGGTGACCAGTCCGCCGCCGCACCCGATGTCGATGACGCGCACGCCCGCGAGCGGCTGGGGACCCAGGGAGTCGCGGCCCCGGTGCGCGGCGATGCGGTCGCGGATGTAGCCGAGCCGGGCGGGATTCAGCCGATGCAGGGGGGCGTGGACCCCGGTCGCGTCCCACCAGGCGCCGGCCTTGGCGTCGAACGCCGCGACCTCGCGCGCATCCACGCTCGACGCGGTGCCGCTCTCTCGCCTGCTCATCTTGCCCCCATGGTATCGACCGAGTATGTAAGGCGCGTCGTCGCGGCGGCAAGCGTCGGCATTTCTCCCCAGCGGCGGAAGGGTCCATGGCCCGCATCGTCCAGAAGTTCGGTGGCACCTCGGTCGGGGACATCGAACGCATCAAGAACGTCGCCAGGATCGTCAAGCGTCAGGTGGACGGGGGCGATCAGGTGACCGTGGTGGTCTCGGCGATGTCCGGGGTGACCAACGACCTGGTCGCCAAGGTGCGGGCGATCGCGCCGATGCACGACGCGCGCGAATACGACACGGTGGTCGCGACCGGCGAGCAGGTGACGACCGGGCTCGTGGCCCTGGCGCTGCACGAGGCGGGCGTGGCGGCCCGCTCATGGCAGGCCTGGCAGATTCCCTTCCGCACCGACGACGCCCATGGCCGCGCCCGCATCCTCGGCATCGATACCGCGCGGCTCGAGGAACGGCTGGCGGAAGGCCAGGTCCCGGTCGTCGCCGGCTTTCAGGGCATCGGCACCGATGGCCGCATCACCACGCTCGGCCGCGGCGGATCCGACATCACGGCGGTGGCGCTCGCGGCGGCGCTGCGTGCCGATCGGTGCGACATCTACACCGACGTGGACGGGGTTTATACCGCCGATCCCCGGATCGTTGCCCGGGCGCGGAAACTCGATAAGATCACCTTCGAGGAAATGCTCGAGCTCGCCTCGCAAGGGGCGAAGGTCCTGCACACCCGCTCGGTCGAGTTGGCGATGAACCTGGGTGTGCGCCTGCAGGTTTTGTCGGCCTTCACGGGTGCCCCCGGCACCATGGTCGTTGACGAGGATGAAATCGTGGAGCAGCACGTCGTCAGCGGCATCGCCTATAGCCGCGATGAAGCGAAGATCACCGTTGTGCGCCTGGCCGATCGGCCGGGAGTCGCGGCCAAGCTGTTCGGGCCCCTGGCCGAGGCCGGGATCAATGTCGACATGATCGTTCAAGGTGGCTCCGAGGATGGCGCCCACGCCGATATGACCTTCACGGTCGGCAAGGCGGATCTGCTGCCCGCGCTCAAGGCCTTGGAAGTCCGCAAGAAGGACCTGGGCTACCACTCCGTCGTCCACGACTCCTCCGTGGTCAAGGTGTCGGTGATCGGCGTCGGCATGCGCAGCCACGCGGGCGTCGCTGCGAAGATGTTCAGCGCCCTGGCGGAACGCGGCATCAACATCCAGGCGATCTCGACCTCGGAGATCAAGATCAGCGTGCTGTTGAGCGAGGAGTACACCGAGCTTGCGCTCCGCACCCTGCACACCGCCTACGGACTGGACGCGGCCTGAGCATGACGACCCGCCTGGAGCGCGGCTGGCGCCAAGGTGCGGCGTTGCTCGGCTGCCGCTACGGCATCCTGGGGGGCGCCATGACTTGGGTGAGCGAGCGCCACTTGGTGGCCGCCCTGTCGGACCACGGGGGCTTCGGGGTGCTCGCCTGCGGGTCGATGACACCGGCCCTGCTGGACGCCGAGATCGCCGCGACCGCCGCCCTCACCAACGCGCCGTTCGGTGTGAACCTGATCATCATGCACCCGGACCTCGATCGGCTGATCGACGTCTGCCTCGACCGTCGCGTCGGCCACGTGGTTCTGGCTGGCGGGCTGCCGAGCGGGGCCACGATCGAACGGCTGCGCAAGGGCGGGTCCAAGGTCCTTGCCTTCGTGCCGACCCTGGCCACGGCGCGCAAGCTGGTGCGCTCCGGCGTCCACGGCCTCGTCATCGAGGGCATGGAGGCCGGCGGCCACATTGGGCCGGTCACCACCAGCGTGCTCGCCCAGGAGATTCTGCCCCATGTCCGCGACGTCCCGGTGTTCGCCGCCGGCGGCATCGGCCGCGGCGAGGCCATCGCCAGCTACGTCGAGATGGGCGCGGCCGGCTGTCAGCTCGGAACCCGCTTCGTCTGCGCCACGGAATCGATCGCTCACCCCGCGTTCAAGCAGGCCTTCGTGCGGGCCCAGGCGCGCGATGCCCAGCCGAGCGTGCAGCTCGACCCCCAATTCCCGGTGATCCCCGTGCGCGCCATCCTGAACGCCGGCACCCGACGGTTCATGGACATCCAGCGCGAGGTGATCGCGCGCTTCCGGTCCGGCGAGCTGACCCAGAAGGAGGCGCAACTCGCCATCGAGCATTTTTGGGCGGGCGCGCTCCGCCGCGCTGTCATCGATGGTGATGTCGAGGGCGGCTCGCTCATGGCTGGTCAGAGCGTCGGCATGGTGAGCCGGGTCGAGCCCATGGCCGCGATCATCGGCGAATTGATCGATCAGGCCGGGGCCTATATGAAGAAAGTCGCCTAATCGGCAGGGACCCTTGGCGGGCTGTCTTTCACAGGAATCGAAGAAGAATCAGGCAAGTAGGCCTGAGAAAAGGTCAAATTGCCCCTCCGTTCAAGGGGTGTTTAAGATTCCCATGTGTCAGAGCCGATAAGACAGGCGTAAGTTCAAGGCCTGGGATCATCGGTTGGGATGGGATGGAGGCCCATGAGGAGTCTTCGCCTCAGAAGGACCACGCCGGAGGATGACGGCTCGAGGGTCACCCGCCTGCGCGAGGTCGACTCGCCGCAGGCCCGCATGGGGGCCGAGCTGCGTACCGCCCGCATGCGGCGCGGATTGTCGTTGGCCGACGTCGCCCGGAATCTGCGCATCCGTCAGGTCTACCTCGTGGCCCTCGAGGACGGGCGGCTGAACGAGCTGCCGGGACGCACGTACGTCGTCGGCTTTCTGCGCAGTTACGGCCACTATCTGGACCTGGATGGCGAAGCCCTGGTCATCCGCTTCCGGGACGAATCGAGCGAACTCTCCGCCCCAGCCGAGCTCAACTTCCCGGAACCGATGGGGGCTACGTCCTTGCCCACGGTGCGCGTGGTCCTTGCGGCGTTCGCCGTGGCGGTCCTCGTCTTCGGCGGTTGGTACGTCATCCAAGATCGCGGGCACCCGCCCCTGCCGCTGGTCGAGGTGGTGCCCGAGGAGCTGGCCGCCTTGCTCCCCGCGGTCGAAGCGCCGGCCGACGCGGTCGCGGCGAGCCCACCCGCCGCCGCTATCGAGCCCCTACCCGAAGTCTCCGCCGCGACGACCGTCGCCGCGCCAGCGCCCGAGCCCGTGCCCGAGGCTGCGACCGTGACCGCCGTCGTCGCGGAACCCGCGCCAGCATCCGCGGCGCCGACGTTCGTCACCGGCGGTGCGATCGAGGAGCAACCGGCGACGGCGGTCGCGGCCGCGAGGGCGATCACCGTGCCGGAACCCACCTCCACCTATGTTCCGAACGTCTACGGCCAGACCAACATCGGCGCCAGGGTTCATCTCCGTGCCATCGGCGAGAGTTGGATCCAAGTCAATGGCCCCGGTGGCGAGCTGGTCTTCACCCGCATCTTGCAGCCCGGCGACGTCTACAACGTTCCCGACCGCTCCGATCTCACCCTCATCACCGGCAACGCCGGCGGGCTCGAAATCCTGGTCGACGGGATCGCGACGGCCCCGCTCGGGGCGGTGGGCGACGTGCGCCGCCACATCTCCCTCGATCCCGCCCAACTCAAGTCGGGCCAAGCGATCGAGTAACCGGCGGCGGCTTGCGGGGTTTTCGCCCGTGGGCTATGTGTTGGCGCAATCACTCCAAGGAACGCGACCGATGAGCCAGCATAACGTCGGACCAGCGCCGCGCCGCAGATCCCGTCCCGTCAAGGTGGGCAAGGTCACGGTCGGCGGCGACGCACCCATCAGCGTCCAGTCGATGACCAACACGCTCACCACCGACGAGGCGGGGACGATCAAGCAGATCTTCCAGATCGCCGCCGCCGGGGCCGATATCGTGCGGGTTTCTTGCCCGGATGAGGGCTCGACCAAGGCCCTGAAGCACATCGTCTACGAATCCCCGGTGCCGATCGTCGCCGACATCCACTTCCACTATCGCCGGGCGATCGAGGCCGCCGAGTCCGGGGCCGCCTGCCTGCGTATCAACCCGGGCAACATCGGGTCCGCCGCGCGGGTGCGCGAGGTCGTCAACGCGGCCCGCGATCACGGCTGTTCCATGCGCATCGGCGTGAACGGCGGCTCGCTCGAGAAAGATCTGCTGGAGCGCTACGGCCGCCCCACGCCCGAGGCCATGGTCGAAAGCGCCCAACGCCAAATCCGGGTGCTGGAGGACCACGACTTCCGCGACTTCAAGATCAGCGTGAAGGCCTCCAACATCTATCTGGCGGTCGCCGCCTATCGCGGTCTGGCGGCGGTCTGCGACTATCCCCTGCACCTGGGCATCACCGAGGCCGGCGGGCAGTTCGGTGGCACCGTGAAGTCGGCCATCGGCATGGGGATGCTCCTGGCCGAGGGCATCGGCGACACGATCCGCGTGTCGCTGTCGGCCGATCCGGTCGAGGAGGTCAAGGTCGGCTTCGAGATGCTGAAGGCGCTGGAGCTGCGCATGCGGGGCATCACCATCATCTCCTGCCCATCCTGTGCCCGGCAGCAGTTCGAGGTCGTCAAGACCGTCGCCGAGCTGGAAAAGCGCCTCGCCCATATCACCGTGCCGCTGTCGGTCTCGATCATCGGCTGCGTGGTCAACGGCCCCGGCGAGGCGCGCGCGACCGATGTAGGCTTGACCGGCGGTGGCAAGGGGAGCCACCTCGTCTACTTGAGCGGCCTCGCCGATCACAAGATCGACGACGCACGGCTCGTTGATCACGTGGTCGAATTGGTGGAGCGCAAGGTCGCCGAGATCGCGGCGGCCGAACCGCCCGCCGTCGCCGCCGAATAGGGTTCCTCGTGGCCCAGGCGAAGTTGCAGCCGGTTCGCGGCACGCACGACCTGTTGCCCGCGGATTGCCGCCGGCACCGGGCCGTGACCGACGCTACCCGCGCCGTGGCGGAGCGCTATGGCTACGGCGAGATCGCCACGCCGATCTTCGAGTTCACCGAGGTGTTCAGCCGCCCACTTGGCGAGACCACCGATGTGGTGACGAAGGAGATGTACACGTTCGTGGATCGCGGCGGCGATAGTCTGACGTTGCGTCCCGAGAACACGGCCAGCGTCGTGCGCGCCGTCATCTCCAACGGCCTCTTCAACGAGTTGCCGCTGAAATACCACTACGCGGGCCCCATGTTCCGCTACGAGCGACCGCAGAAGGGGCGCCAAAGGCAGTTCCACCAGATCGGGGTCGAGCTGATCGGTCCGTCCGAGCCCGAAGCCGACGTCGAGGTCATCGCCATGGGCGCCGATGTCCTGGCCGACCTCGGTCTCGCCGATCGGGTGACGCTCGAGATCAACAGCCTGGGCGATCCCGCGAGCCGCGCCGCCCACCGCGCCGCCCTGGTCGCCTATCTCACGCCCCAGGCCGAACGCCTGTCGCCGGACAGCCGCGCACGCCTCGCGCGCAATCCGCTGCGCATCCTCGACACCAAGGACGAAGGCGACCGGCGGATGCTCGATGGGGCGCCGCGCCTGGATCAGTTCCTCAATTCCGAATCGACGGCGTTCTTCGCGGCCGTCCGGCGCGGCCTTGACCGTCTGCGGATCGCCCATGCCGTCAACCCGCGGCTGGTGCGCGGGTTCGACTACTACACCCACACGGCGTTCGAGTTCGTGACCGAACACCTGGGTGCCCAAGGGACCGTCATCGGCGGCGGCCGCTACGACGGGCTGGTGGCACAGCTCGGCGGCCCGGACACCGCGGCGATCGGCTGGGCCGGGGGCATTGAACGGCTTGCCATGCTGCTGGCGGTGGAACCGCCGGCACCCCGCGCCATCGCCCTGGTCCCCATCGGCGATGACGCCGAGGCCCGCGCGCAGGAACTCGCCCATGGCTTGCGCCGGGCCGGCTTCGTCATCGACCTCGGCTACCGTGGCAACGTCCGGCGCCGCATGAAGCGAGCCAACAAGATCGGCGCCAAGGCCGCCCTCATCATCGGCGACACCGAACTCGCCAAGGGCATCGCCACGCTCCGCGACCTCACCACCGGCGACCAATCCGAGGTACCCCTGGATGGGCTCGCGGGCGCTCTCGGAGCGTACCGATAGGGCGGCCCCGTGATCCCGCGCCACGAGGGCACGTTGCCTTGCGTTCCCTCTCCCCTTGTGGGACAGGGGCAGGGTGAGAGGTGATTCCACGGACGCGAAGAGCGCCCAGACCATGTCCGCCGGGGAAACTTTGCGCTACCTCGTGGTGGGTGCGACGCACCGCACCGCGCCGCTGGAGTTGCGCGAGCGCATGGCCGAGGGGGCGGACGGGACTCCGCTCACGGAGCAAATCGCTGGCCTCGAACTTGGCCAGGTCGCCGTCATGGTAACCTGCGATCGGGTGGAGTTGATCGCCGCGGTCGCCGATCCTGAAGGAGCGGCCGCGGTCGCCATGGGCCTGCTGGCGGCCCGCGCCGGGCTCGCTCGCGACCGTGCCGCGCCAGCCCTGCGTTGGCTCGCGGACGATGCCGCTGTCCGCCACGTCTTCGCCATCGCCTCCGGCCTCGAAAGCCTGGTCCTGGGCGAGCCGGAGGTGCTGGGTCAGGTCCACGAGGCGGAGCGCGAGGCTCGCCGCCAGGGCCGCTTCGGGCCCGAGCTCGACGCCCTGTGCCAGGCGACGTATCGCGCCGCCAAGCGGGCGCGGAGCGAGACGGCGATCGGCGAAGGGCCGGTCAGCCTTGCCGCCTCGGCCGTGGCCGTGGCCCTCGACATCCACGGATCGCTCGCGACCGTCGCCGCCCTGGTGATCGGCGCGGCCGACATCGCCGAGCTGATCGCCGGCAAGCTGCGCGAGGCCGGGCTCGGCCGCCTCGCCGTCACCCATTGGCGTGAACGTCAGGCGGCGGAGACGGCGCGGAAGCTCGGCGCTAACATCCTGCCGATCGCCGATCTCGAAGCCGGACTCGCCGGCGCCGACATCGTCCTTGCGGGCGCGGGGACCGGACGCTACATGGTGACCCGCGATGCGCTCGCCCGCGCCATCCGGGCGCGCCGCCGCCGACCGATGTTTGTCATCGACGTGTCCTTGCCGCCCGACGTGGAACCGGGCGTCGACGGCATCGACGGCATCTTCCGCTACGATCTTGCCGATCTGGAGCGGGTCGCGCGGATCGGCCAGGGCGAACGGGTGGCGGCGGCGACGGCAGCCTGGACGATCGTCGACGAAAGCGTCGCCGCGTTCCTCCGCGATCGGGTCGAGCGCGAGGCGGTTCCGGCGATCCGGACCTTGCGCGCGGCCTTCGAGTCGACGCGGGATCGGGTCCTGGCGGACCGCCCCGACGCCGACGTTGCCGAGGCAACGCGGCTGCTCGTCAACCGGCTGCTGCACGGGCCGTCAGAGGCGCTGCGGCGGGCCGCGGCGGAAGGGACCGAGGGCCGGGACCTCGAAGCCATGCTCGAACGGCTGTTCGGCAGGCGCGGCGATGAGAGGAAGCAATGATCAGTCCGCAGAAACTCGATCGGCTCGGCGGCCGCTACGCGGCGCTGAACACCAACATGGCCCAGGGCAACGTGTCGTCCGAGGACATGGTGCGGATGGCGAAGGAGTACGCCGAACTCACCCCCGTGATCGGCGCCATCAACGTCTGGCGCAAGTGCGCGGCCGAGGTCGCCGAGCTCGATGCCATGTTGGAAGGCGAGACGGATCCGGAGCTCGCGGCGCTGGCCCAGTCCGAGCGCCAGGACGCGGCCAGGCGCCTGCCCGAGCTGGAGCGCCAAGTGCAGGTTCTGCTTCTGCCGAAGGACGCGGCCGACGAGAAGAACGCGATTCTCGAGGTGCGGGCCGGAACCGGTGGCGACGAGGCTTCGCTGTTCGCCGCGGAGCTGTTCCGCATGTACCAGCGCTATGCCGAACTGCGCGGCTGGAAGATCGAGATCATGCATTACAACGACACCGGTCTCGGCGGCCTCAAGGAAGGCCAGATGTCGATCCGCGGCCGCGACGTGTTCGCCCGGCTCAAGTTCGAATCCGGTGTCCATCGCATCCAGCGCGTGCCGGTGACCGAATCGAGCGGGCGCATCCACACATCGGCGGCGACGGTCGCTGTGCTGCCGGAACCGGAGGAGATCGACGTCAAGATCGACGAGAAGGATCTTCGGATCGACGTCTACCGCGCCTCGGGCCCCGGCGGCCAGTCGGTCAACACCACGGACAGCGCCGTGCGCATCACCCACATTCCCTCGGGTCTCGTGGTGATCCAGCAGGACGAGAAGTCGCAGCACAAGAACCGGGCCAAGGCCTTGCGGGTCTTGCGCGCCCGGCTCTACGAGGCGGAGCGGGCGGCGAAGGCGGCGGAGCGGGCGGCGGTGCGCAAGAGCCAGGTCGGCAGCGGCGACCGCTCCGAGCGCATCCGCACCTACAACGGGCCGCAAGGGCGGGTGACCGACCACCGGATCAACTTCACCCTCTACAAGTTGGAACGGGTGTTGAACGGGGAAGCCTTGGACGAGGTCGTCGACGCGCTGATCGCCGACGACCAGGCGTCCCAGCTCGCGGACATCGATTGAACCCGACCATCGCACGCGCGCTGGGCGCCGCCGCCCGCACCCTCGGCAACGCCGGCGTCGAGGACCCCAGGCGCGACGCCCAGGTCCTGATCGGTCACGCGCTCGGCGTGGACCGGGCCGTCGTCGTCGGCCATCCCGAGCGCGCCATGAGCGACCACGAGGTCCGCGCGTTCGAGGCCCTGGTCGCGGGTCGGTCGCGCCGGATCCCCGTCGCGGTCCTGGTCGGGTCCCGCGAATTCTGGAGCCTATCGTTCCGGGTCACCGCCGACACCCTGGTGCCACGGCCCGACAGCGAGACCGTGGTATCCGCCGTGCTCGACCGCGTCGACCGTCGCCTGGTTCGGCGGGTCCTCGACCTCGGCACCGGTACCGGCTGCCTCCTGCTAGCGCTGCTGCGCGAGCTGCCCGAGGCCTTCGGCGTCGGCGTCGACCGCTCGCCCGCGGCGGCCGCGGTCGCGGCGCTGAACGCGACGAACCTGGGGCTGGCCGGCCGGGCACGGTTCGTGGTCGGCGATTGGCACTCGGGGTTGCGCGGTCCGTTCGACGTGGTCGTCGCGAACCCGCCCTACATCGCGACCGTTGCGATCGCGGACCTGGTGCCGGACGTGGCGCGACACGAACCGCGGATCGCATTGGATGGCGGCCCCGACGGCCTCGGTGCCTATCGCGCGATCTTGCCTGGACTCGGCCGGTTGCTTGCCCCGTCCGGGCTTGCGGTGCTCGAGGTGGGCCAGGGGCAAGCGTCCGCGGTCGCGGCGCTCGCGGGTGCCGACCTGTCCCTGGTCGGCGGCGACCGCGACCTTGCCGGGATGCAGCGCTGCATCGTCCTGAAGCCCGTCGAATCTTTGAAGAAAGGCCTTGGAAAGGTTGCCGAGGTACACTAGCTTCAACCTAGAAACCCGTGTTCTCGTGCCCTTTGGCGGTTTGCTCGTTGTCGGGGGTCGGCCAGGTATGGCGACGCGAGGTGATACATCCGGATCCAAGGTGGGCAGCCCAAGGCGCGACGGGCGTGCCTAAGACGAATGACAGAATCGCGCACCAGCAAACCAAGCATGAATGAGATGAGACCAGGTCCGAACCAAAAACGGTCACGCAATGGCCGAGGACACATGCGACGGCAGCACGGCGGCGGGGGATTCAACCGCAACCAAAGCCTCGACAGCAGCGGCCCGGACGTCAAACTGCGTGGCACCGCGCACCAGATCTTCGAGCGTTATCAATTGCTTGCTCGAGATGCCCATTCCGCCGGCGATCGCATTGCCGAGGAGAATTACCTCCAGCATGCCGAGCACTACTATCGCATGATGGTCGCCGCGGGTGGCACGCCGCAGCCGCGCGGCAATGGCCAAATGGACGACGAAACGCAGCAAGCGGGCGAGTCCGAGGAATCGGCGCAGCCGCCGCAATCCTGACGGACCCTTGATTTTCCCCGGCCTTGTGTTGCTAAAACGCAACACCATATGGCTGTCAGGGTCTTGTTTGAGCCAGGGAACCGATCATGGATCTGGAACGCTTTTCCGAGCGGTCGCGGGGTTTTCTCCTTTCATCGCAAGGTCTTGCCCAGCGGAGCGGGCATCAGCGGCTGACCCCAGAGCACGTCCTTAAGGTCCTGCTGGACGACAAGGAGGGCCTCGCGGCCGGGCTCCTGCGGCGCAGTGGCGCCCACCCCGACAAGGCGCTCGCCGCCGTCGACGCGGAACTCGCGCGGCTCCCCCGGGTCGAGGGCTCCGGGGCCGGCCAAGTCTATTTCGCGCCCGAGACGGCGCGCTTCCTCGAAGCGGCCCGTACCCTCGCGGACAAGGCGGGCGATGGGTTCGTCACCGCCGAACGCCTGCTGCTCGCCCTGGCCTTGGCGACGGGCACCCTGGCGGCGCGCATCCTGGCCGATGCCGGCGCGACACCCCAGACCCTGAACGCCGCGATCGAAGATATCCGCAAGGGCCGTACCGCCGATTCGGCCACGGCTGAGGAAGGCTACGACGCCCTCAAGAAATACGCCCGCGACATCACCCAGCTCGCCCGCGACGGCAAGCTCGATCCGGTCATCGGCCGCGACGAGGAAATCCGCCGGACGATCCAGGTCCTGTCGCGGCGGACCAAGAACAACCCGGTCCTGATCGGCGAACCCGGTGTCGGCAAGACCGCCATCGTCGAGGGTCTGGCCCAGCGCATCGTCAACGGCGACGTGCCCGAATCGTTGCGCGACAAGCGGCTGCTGGCCCTCGATCTCGGTGCCCTGGTCGCCGGCGCCAAGTTCCGCGGCGAGTTCGAGGAGCGCCTGAAGGCGGTCCTCACCGAGGTGACGCAAGCGGCCGGCGAGATCGTCCTGTTCATCGACGAGATGCATACCCTGGTCGGCGCCGGCAAGGCGGAAGGCGCCATGGACGCCTCCAACCTGCTGAAGCCGGCGCTCGCCCGGGGCGAGTTGCATTGCGTCGGCGCGACGACCCTCGACGAGTACCGCAAGCATGTGGAGAAGGACGCGGCGCTCGCCCGCCGCTTCCAGTCGGTGTTCGTGGCCGAGCCCTCGGTCGAGGACACGATCTCGATCCTGCGCGGACTCAAGGAGAAGTACGAGCTGCACCACGGCGTGCGCATCACCGACGGGGCGATCGTCGCCGCCGCGACCCTGTCGCACCGCTACATCACCGACCGGTTCCTGCCGGACAAGGCGATCGATCTGGTGGACGAGGCTGCGAGCCGGCTGCGCATCGCGATCGATTCCAAGCCCGAGGCGATCGACGAGCTGGACCGGCGCGTGATCCAACTCAAGATCGAGCGCGAGGCGTTGAAGAAGGAGAGCGATCCGGCCTCGCGGGAGCGGCTCGCGAAGCTCGAGGTCGAACTTACCGAGCTCGAGGGGAGTTCGCGCGAGCTCACGTCGCGGTGGAAGCAGGAGAAGGCCGAGCTGACCAAGGGCCAGAAGGTCAACGAGGAGCTGGAAGCGGCCCGCCACGAGCTTGACGTCGTGCAGCGCAAGGGCGACCTCGCGCGGGCCGGCGAACTGCTCTACGGCGTGATTCCCGCTCTCGAGCGGCGGTTGGGCTCCGCCGAAGGCGACGCTCACCGCATGCTGAAGGAGAACGTGACCGGCGAGGACATCGCCGCGATCGTCTCGCGCTGGACCGGAATTCCGGTCGACAAGATGCTGGCGGGCGAACGCGAGAAGCTCTTGCGCATGGAGAATGTCCTGGGCGATCGGGTGGTCGGCCAGGCGGAGGCGGTGGTGGCGGTGAGTAACGCCGTGCGGCGCGCGCGCGCGGGCCTCCAGGATCCCAACCGGCCGATCGGTTCGTTCCTGTTCCTCGGCCCCACGGGCGTCGGCAAGACCGAGTTGGTGAAGACCCTGGCCGCGTTCCTGTTCGACGACGAGGCCGCCATGGTCCGCGTCGACATGTCGGAGTTCATGGAAAAGCATTCGGTCGCCCGGCTGATCGGGGCGCCCCCCGGCTACGTCGGCTACGAGGAGGGCGGCGCGCTTACCGAGGCGGTGCGGCGTCGGCCCTACCAGGTGGTGTTGTTCGACGAAGTCGAGAAGGCGCACCCGGACGTGTTCAACGTGCTCCTGCAGGTGCTGGACGACGGCCGGCTGACCGATGGCCAGGGCCGCACCGTGGATTTCAAGAACACTCTCATCGTCATGACGTCGAATTTGGGGTCCGAGGTCCTGGCGGCGCAGCCGGACGGGGCCGACGTCACCCTGGTCCGCGATCAGGTTATGGCGGTCGTTCGGGGTGCCTTCCGACCCGAATTCCTCAACCGACTGGACGAGGTGATCCTGTTCCATCGCCTCGCGCGGAGCCACATGGACCGCATCGTCGAGATCCAGATGGCGCGGCTGGCCAAGCTGCTGGTCGACCGCAAGATCTCCGTCCGGCTCGACGACAAGGCCCGCGCCTGGCTCGCCGACGCCGGGTACGATCCGGTCTACGGGGCCCGTCCGCTCAAGCGCGTGATCCAGCGCAGCCTGCAGAACCCGCTGGCCGGGATGATCCTGGAAGGCACGGTCAAGGACGGCGACACGGTCGCCGTGACCGCCAGCCCGCTTGGCCTAATCATCAACGGCCAGGCGATCGCCGAGGCGGCCTAGATCAGCTTCAGGTACCAGTCGTACTCGGACGGAGTAATGCGGGCATTGAAGTCGGAGAGTTCGCTGCGCTTGCACAAACCGAATACGCGCCAGTAATCCGGCCCGAACGCCGGCGGCAGAACTGTCGCGCCGTCGTGGGCCCGCAAGGCATCGAGCCAGGTCGCCGGCAGCGAAGCCGGCACCTGGTCATAGACGTTGCCGATCATCGCCGGGCCCGGGTCGATCCGCCGCGCGAGCCCGTGCAGCGCCCCGGCGAGCACGGCCGCGACCACCAGATAGGAGTTGGCGTCCGCCCCGGCCACGCGATGCTCGAGCCGCGTCGCGGCGCCGCGACCGGCCGGCACGCGGAGCGCGACCGTGCGATTGTTGTAGCCCCAGGTCGGAGCCATCGGCACCCAGGCTCCGGGTCGGATGCGACGGTAGGAGTTGGCGTTCGGCGCGAACACCGCCATCGCTTCCGCCATCGTCGCCATCAACCCGCCGATCGCGTGGCGCAGGGCCGGGCTGCCGGTCTCCCCTTCGTCGAAGATGTTGTGCCCGTCGCGATCCCACAGGCTCAGGTGGATGTGGGTGCCGTTGCCGGGAAGATCGATGAAGGGTTTCGCCATGAAGGTCGCCAGCATGCCGTGGCTCTCGGCGCTGCCCTTGATGACGCGTTTCAAGAGGACCGCGTGGTCGGCCGCCTTCAGGGGATCGTCGACGTGCTTCAGGTTGATCTCGTACTGGCCCGGCGAATACTCCGACACCACCACATCGGCCGGAATGTCGTGCAGCGCGCAGCCGCTGGCGACCGCGTCGAGGAACGGCGCGATCGCGTCCAGCTCCTCCAGGCTGTAGACCTGGGTCTCCGTGGGACGTTTTCCCGCCGCGGCTGCTTGCCGGATGCCACCATCGGACGTGCGTTGCGGGTCCAGCAGGTAGAACTCCAGCTCGACCGCGACGACCGGCGTGAGGCCCAGGTTCGTGAAACCCTTGGCCACGTTCGCCAAGAGCACACGGGGGTCATAGGGAAACGGCGTGCCGTCTAGCCCGGCCATCGTCATCAGGACCTGGGCACGGGGGCTCGGTGCCCAGGGGATCGGTTTCAGGGTGCCGGTGACGGGATGGATCGGATAGTCGGGGTCGCCGTCCTCGGGCCCCATCCCCGTGCCCCGGACATTGTTGCCGCGTACGTCCATGACGAAGGTGGAGCCCGGCAGCACCATGCCCCCACCCAGCACCCGCGGCAGCGCCTCGATCGCCAGGCGCTTGCCGCGCGGCACGCCGCACATATCGACGATCAGCGCATCGACCACCCGGATGTCGCGGTACTGGTCACGGAACGCGCTGGCAGCCGCGTTCGCCGCCTCTGGCGTCATCAACCGACGGTCACGCTCAGATGACCGAGTCCACCCACTCGTAGAGCTTGTTCTTGGCCAGGGCTCCGACCTTGGTCGCGGTCAACTGGCCACCCTTGAAGACCATGAGGGTCGGGATGCCGCGCACGCCATAGCGGCCGGGGGTCTGCTGGTTGTTGTCGATGTTGACCTTGACCACCTCGATCTTGCCGGTGCGGTCGTTCGACAGATCCTCGAGCGCGGGCGCGATCGCCTTGCATGGTCCGCACCACTCCGCCCAGAAGTCCACCAGCACCGGGCCGGATGCCTTCAGGACGTCCTGCTCGAAGGAAGCGTCGCTTACGTGCTTGATGGTCATGCACATCTCCTATTCGCGCCGACATCTCGGCACCTACGTCGCTTTGAAACGTAGGGAACCGTCACCGCAGCGTCAAGGCGCGTGGCCGTCGAGCAGATCGTCGGTCAGGAGCATCCAGCGCAGGCCTTCGGTCCACAGCAGCGCGCAGGTCACGCGATGGTCCGGGAACACCAGACGAAGCACCGCGCGATAGGAGGCCATCTGCCGCAGATAGGCGCGCGGCGTGTCGGCGGCGCGGGCAGGGGGTGCCCGCTCCGACTTGAAATCGACGATGGTCACCCGATCCGGCGACACGACCAGCCGGTCGACCTGGCCGGATACGAGGTGACGTCCCACCTGGCCGACGATCGGGACCTCGGCCCGGGACCCATCGGCGAACAGGTGGGCGAGTTCGGGATCGTCCAACACCGCCGCGACGTCGCGCGCCAGCTTCGCGCTCGCCGCCGCGGTCAGGGTCGGCGCCTCGCGCCGGACGATCCGCCGGGCGAGCCCGGGCCGCCGCGCGGGTGGGACCCCGGCCAGCAGCTCCAGCAGCCGATGCAGCAGGCGGCCGCGCTGGCGGGCGACGAGGCCGGCATCGGCCGGCGTGCGTCCGGGCGGCTCCGGCACGTCGGGCCGCGACGGCGCCAGCGGCGTCGGGACGGGCGGCTCCGGCTGCGGGTTCACCCCGAGCGCACTCCGATCCTTCCCCACCACGTCCTGGGGCGTGACTGGAACGGGGCACGCCTCGGCCGGCGCGGACTGCTCGTTGGCAAGGCGAAGCCCGGTCCCGTCCCAACGGTCGAACGCGAACGGTTCCGCCTTCCCCTCCAAGGCATCGCGCACCAGCCCGTACCAACATCCCGCGGTAAGCCTCGATCCGGTGGCCCAACCACCGACATAGAGGCGATCCTCGGCCCGGGTCAGCGCCACGTACAACAGGCGGCGGTACTCGGCCAACTCGCGCTTCCGCTCGGCGTCCCGGGCGTCGCGCAGAAGGGGGGCGGCAAGGGCCGCGCGTCCCGACCACAGCGGCAGGCGGCCGTCCCGTCCGGCCCAAGCGAAACCACCGACGCGGACCGAGGGAACGTAGGTCGTGTCCGGCAGGAAAACGATGGGCCGCTGCAGACCCTTCGCGCCATGGACCGTGATCACCTGAACCTCTTCGCGCCCGTGCTCCGGATCGCGCTTCACTTCGGCATCGCCGGCCTCGAACCAATGCAGGAACGACTCGAGGGACGGGATATGGCGCTGTTCGTGGTGCAGGGCGAGCGACAGAAACTCGTCGATCGGGTCCTCGGCCTCGGGTCCGAGCCGCGCCAGGATCGCCGACCGCCCGCTGGTCGCGGGCGCGGCCGCGGTACCGTTCAGGACTTCCGAGTACAGGCCGAAGGGCGTGGCGTAATCGACCCGCTGCAGGAGCCGGTTCAGATAGCGGTATGCGGCCTCGGCCTCCGGGATCGCGGCGCGGCCCAGGGCCTGCCACAGGGTCACTCCGGGTGCTCGGCCATGGGCGACCAGGAACAGCGCGTCCTCGGTCAACCCCAGGAAGGGACCCTTGAGCACCGCCGCCAGGGTCAGATCGTCCTCGGGCAACAGCAAGACGCGGCCCAGGGCCACCAGATCCCGGACGGCCAGCGGTTCCGCGAGCCGAACCCGATCCGCCCCCGCCACCGGGACGTCCCGGCGCTGCAACGCGCGCACGACTTGGGCGAGGAACGGATCGCGCCTCTGCACCAGCACCAGCACGTCGCTTGGCCGAATCGGCCGATCGCGCGACGGCAGGCGCTCCTGGCTGGCGATCATCGCCTCGATCGTCGTGGCGACGTGGTCGGCCAGGCGCCCGATCGGCTCGTCCGGTTCCAGGTAGTCGCGTGCCGGTGACCAGGGGCTCGCCGGCTCGCCCTTGGAGGCCGCGACCAGGGGCCAAATCTCGACGAGGCCGGCCTGGCCCACCCGTTCGACCTCATGGCGGATTTCCTGGTCCGGCGGCGCCACGCCATCGCGGGCCGCGGCGGCCGCGAACACCGCGTCGACCGCCGCGAGCACCGAGGTTGTCGAACGAAAGGAACGCTCCAGGGGGCGTTCCAACCAGTGGACCCCGGCAGCGCGGGCGCGACCGCCAAGTTCGGCCCGGACCCTGACCAGGTTGTCCAGATTGGCCCCCTGGAAGCTGAAGATCGATTGCTTCTCGTCCCCCACCACGAACAGCGTCCGCGCCCCGGGTGCCGCGCCCTCGCCGGCGAAGAACTCATCCACCAGGGCCATGATCAAACGCCACTGGGCCGGGCTGGTGTCCTGAGCCTCGTCGACCAGGATGTGGTCCAAGCCGCCGTCGAGCTTGAACAGAACCCAGGGCGCCTGGCCGGACCGCGTCACCAGCGCGGCGGCGGCGATCACCAGGTCCTCGTAGTCCAGCAGACCGCGGGCCGCCTTGGTTCGCTGATAGCTGTCGATGAGGGCGTGGCTCAGGCGGACGAGCGCGGTGGTCGCGTCCGCGGTGGTGACGCGGGCCCGGGATTCCAGGTAGTCGAGGCACCGTTCCGCCTCGCGCTGCAGGGTAGCGATCGTCCCCGGGTTGGCCTGCTCCACCGGTTTGGTGGCGAGCCGGGCCCTGATGCCGCCGTCGTCGGTGATGAAGATTCCGACATAGTCGGCATGGGTGTCGGCCCGCCGCGCCGGTTCAAGTCGCAGCCAGGAGAGGATCGCCTCGCCGCGCTCCCGGTCGGTCTTGGACTCACCCGCCAGGGCCAGGGCGTGGGCAGCGGCGCGCAGGGAGGTGTCGTCGACGGCCGCGACCGCGGCGGCGATCAGTGCATCGGGCGATTCCCCCGGGCCAACTCTCAACTCGCGACGGACCGCGACCTGTAAGCGGTCAAGACCGCCGTGGTGACTCAGGGCCTCCTGAATGCGGGCGCGATCGCCGAGTATGTCATCAACCAGTCGCGCGAAGACGACGTCACCGGCGTACCGCGCGACGGTTGCCACGGTGTCGGCGAGCGGGCCGTCGGCGCCGGCTGCGAGAACCGCGTCGCGCGCCTCGATCCGGGCCTCGGCGGCGCTGCGCTCGTCCATCACGTCGAATCCGGGGGCGATGCCCGCCTCCAGGGGAAAGCGCCCCAGCAAGGCCTGGCAGAACCCGTGGATGGTCATGATCCGCAACCCGCCCGGCGCTTCGATGGTCGCGGCGAACAGCCGGCGCGCCCGATCCAGCGTGGCGCCATCGGCGGGCACGCCGGTCAGCTCGTGCAACGCCGCGGCCAGGTCCCCCCCGGGCGCCGTCGTCCAGGCCGCGAGTTGCCGTTCGATCCGCGTCGCCATCTCGGCCGCGGCGGCCTTGGTGAAGGTGAGGCACAGCACCTTCTCGGGCGCGGCACCGCCAAGCAACAACCGCAGGACACGATCGGTCAGGACCTTGGTCTTGCCGGTTCCCGCCGAGGCGGCGACCCAGGCCGAGGTGTCGGGATCGGACAGGGCCCGCTGTTCCGGGCGGGACTCCGAAGCGCTGCGCGTCACGCTCCGTGCGACGGGCCGGAAGGGCGGTAGCACGGAACCGTCCCGCAGCCACTCCTCGCGGCGCTCCAGATGGTCGAAGTCGTTGAAGGCCGGCAGCAGATCGGGGCGCGGGCACGCGAGGTAGGGCATGGCCGGGTCATCGAAGGCGGCGACGAGATCGGCGAGGCCAGCCATGGCGCCCTCGGGTCCTGGCCCATCGGCCGTGGCCATCGCCGTGATGGCTCCGGCTGGATCCGCTCCGCGCAGCGACCAGTAGGCGATGGTCGATACCCGGCAGGGTTCCAACGCGGCGAATCCGCCCCCCATCGCGATCGCCGCCTCGAGGGGAAGCTGCGGGGCGGTCCCGGACCGCACGTCCTTCTGGCTGGGGACGCGGCCGGTCTTGTAGTCGATGATGGTCACGGTACCGTCGCGCGCGACGTCCACGCGATCCGCCTTGGCGGTCACGGTGAAGCCTCCGGCCGGCGCCGGCATCTCGAGGCTGCCGCGGACTTCCGTCAGGCTTCGCCGCAGACCGGGTCGCCGCTCCGCCTCCTCGGCAACGAACCACGCGGCGATGCGTTCGAATCGCGGCCACCAGAACGCGCGCAGGACGGGATGGGCTAGGGCGTCCCTAGCGATCTCGCCGCCGATCGCGATCAGTTTCGCGACCGCGTCCTTGGGCATCTCGTCCGGGAATTCCTTGGCGAAGCGATCCAGGGCCTGGTGCACGAACGTCCCGCACTCGGCCGCATCCGGGTCGGGATCGAGGGGCTCGAGCCTCGCCAAGCCGAGGGCCCAGCGGGCGTAGATCGCATAGGGGTCCCGCAGCCACTGCTCGATCTGGGTGACCGACAGCTTGCGCGGCCGCGCGGCGAGCGGCGGCATCGGTCTGGGCCGCGGCATCGGCGTGATCCGGCTGGGGCGGTCGAGATTGGCGCGCGACGTCAGCCAGCTATCCGCCTCCCAATCCAGCCGGTAGCGCGATTCGCGCGCCTTGAGCATGGTCTCCAGCCTGACGAGATAACGGGCCGGGACGGTCGGCGCTCCATCGACCCTGGCGGCGCGGGTCATCATCACCTCGGGGGCTGCCGCGCCCTGGACGAAGTCATGGGCCGCCTGGCCGATCCGACGTTCGCGCGACGGCAGTCCGAAGGCTGCGCGCATGGGCCGGCTGAGCCAGGGATCGCGGGTCGGCTCGGGCGGCCAGCTGCCCTCGTTGAGGTCGCCGAGGATCATTACGTCGGCCCGCTGCAGGCGCGCCTCCAAGGGGCCCCAGATCGCCAGCCGAGGGTGGGCGCCGTAGCGCGGCCGCACGGCGGCACCCGACAGCAAGATGTCGAGTACCGTCGCGTAGTCAGCGCCCGCGAGATTGGGGGCGGCGTCGGCGGCCTCGATCGCCTCCGCCAGAAGGTCGGCGGCGACCACGCCGGAATCCTGGGACCACAGGCGTTCGGCACCAGCTTCGAGGTCGGTGGCCGCGAGCCATTCGGCGAAACGCACGTGCTCCCGCACCAGATCGGCAAGCTTGACCCGTTTGCGGACGGTGACGCGCAGGAACGCCGCCGCGGCCTTGGCGAGGTCCCTCAGCCAGCCGCGCAGGTCCGCCGGAGCCGCGCGGGCCAGGCCGGAGAAGCCCGGTCCCGGCCGCGTTCCGCGAAGGACCGTGAGTTCGAGCCGCCGCACCCGTCCGCGAAAGGCGCCGGGCGCCAGACCGCCGGCCGCCAGCGGATGCTTGAACGCCGCCAGCACCGCAAGCGGGGCCGCGTCGGTGCGAGCGAGGTCGGCGGTGAGGCGGAGGAAGGCGCCGGCGGGGGTGACCGCGAGGGGCCGGCCGGCGGAATCGTCGACCGTGATCCCCCACCGCGACAGCTCGGCGGAGACCCGTTCGGCCAGGGTCCGGTCCCGGGTCACCAGGGCGGCGGTAAGACCCGGAGTATCCAGGACAATTCGCATCCGCGCAGCGATCACCCCGGCCTCCGCCTGGGGCGAGGGACAATCGACCCGGAGCAGATTCAGGGTCGCGCTGGGGTCCACCTTGCGCCCGTCGCGCCAGGCCGCGACGGTCTCCGGCGGCCGCAGAGCATCGCCGAGCAGGGCCTCGCGGGTGCCGAGCTCGGTCGAAGGAACGCCGAACAAGACCGGCCAGGGCCGAACATCGGCCCGCGCGAGCCCGAGATGGTCGAGCAGCCGTTTCAGCCCGGCCTGGGGGTGGGTGTCGCCGATCGCGTCCCACGTCGCCGCATCTGCCCCCTGGTCGAGGCCGGGCAGCACCACCTCGCCCGTCGGCATCCGGGCGATGACGGCAAGCAGGTCGGCGGTCGCCGGGATGCTGCCGGTCGACCCGGCGGCGATGACCGGATCGGCCGGTGGCGCCGCCCGCCAGCGCGACGCCAGCGAGGCCAACAGCCGGTTGCGCCGATCGGCGGGATCGATCCGCCCTTCGGCCGCGAGGATGCGGGGCCAATGGTCGGTGGCGATCGCGAGGAAGCGGAGCGTGGTACGCCAGTGCGCGGCGTAGGCGTCGGGGACCAGGCCGGCGAGATTGTCGAACGTAAGCCCGGCGGTCTGAACCTCGTCAATCAGCCGGGCGAGCTCGCTCGCCAGCCGCATCGCCTGATCGAGCCGGCCGACCCCGACGGCGCCCCCGGCCCGCAGCACCAGGCGGGCGAGGAGGAGGGTGCGGCGGAGCGGCCGGATGGCGGGCGGAATCTCGGCGTCGTCGGCGTCGAGGTCAGCACCGAGGGTGGCCAGTTCATCCTCGTCCACCTCGCCCAAGGGGCGCATGCGGGGAAGCAGCAGGGCGGCACCCCCGGACCGGCGCAGGAAGGCATCGCGCAGCGACCGGGCGGCGCGCCGGTTGGGCAGCAGGACGGTGATCGCGGCGAGGCGGAGCGGGTCCCCCCGGGTGCGTTCGAGCAGACCCGCCGCCAGGGCATCGACGAAGGCGACGCCGGCCGGAATGGTCCAGATCCTCGGCGCCTCAGACACGCTCCCGCCCGATCCACACCTCGGCGAGGGCGAGGGAGGCGACGCCGCTGACCTGGCACCAGCCGCCATCGTGCACCAGCCCGAAGGCCCGCCCCGCCGCGAGCGCCCGCCGCCACGGCACCCAGAACGAGAACGCTCCGGGCGGCGCCCCGGCGAACAGCCGCGGGTGGACGAGCTGCAGGCTCATGTAGGCGTATGGGGCGGCGGGTGCCGCGCCGCGCGGGGCGATCCGGCCGGCGGCGTCGAGAAAGAAATCGCCCGGCCCCTCGAACCCGACCGCCAGCTCGATCGGTTGCAGCAGAAGCAGCGCATCCATGCGGGCATCGTCCCACGCCTCGGCCAGGCGATGCAGCGCGGGCCGCGCCCCGTCGGTCCACGCCTGCTTGGCGCTGACGATGAAGAACGGGCCGGCCCCCAGGTGCGGCAGTGCGTTGGCGACGCCGCCGCCAGTGTCGAGCAGCTCGGTCTCGCGGCTGAGGATCACCCGCGGTGCCGTTCGGCCCGCGACCCGGGCGGCGATCTGGTCGGCGAGGTGGCAGACGTTGACGACCGCGAGCTCGACGCCCGCGCGGGCGAGGCCGTCGAGGGCATGGTCGAGCAGGGTGACGCCGCCGAGGGTGACCAGGGGCTTCGGCAGCCGCTCGGACACGGGGCGCAGGCGCTCGCCCTTGCCGGCGGCCAGCACCATGGCGCGGCGGGGAATGATCGCGGTCACGGGCGCCGCCGCCAGGCGGGCGGGACGTGGGCGTCGAACCAGGCGCGCACGGGGGCCAGCGCGGGGTGCCGCAGGTCTTCGGCCAGATGGTTCCAGACGCGGGGGATCAGGTCCAGGTAGGCGGGCTTGCCGTCGCGGCGGAACAGGCGGGCGAAGATGCCGACGATCTTGCTGTTGCGCTGGGCGCCGAGCACGGCATAGGCGGCGCGGAACGCGGCCTGATCGCCGCCGCCCATGGCCGCGAGGTAGCGGTCGAGCGCCATCGCCACGGTCGCGGGGCTCACGTCCCGACGCGCATCCTCGAGCAGCGACACCAGGTCGTACGCCGAAGGTCCGATCAGCGCGTCCTGGAAATCGAGCAGCCCACAGCGTTTGATGCCGGCGCGTTCCGGCAGCCACAGGAGGTTGTCGGCATGGAAGTCGCGCAGCACGACGCGCCCGGGCACCCTCTCGACCAGGGGCAGGACCTCGCGCAAGGCCGCGTGCCACGCATTCTTCGTCGGCGCGGGCGTGGGCGCGCCGGCGACTTCGGGCAGGAACCAATCGAGGAGGAGGTCGGCCTCGGCGAGGTATCGGGCGGTATCGTAGGGCGGAACGTCGAGGGGCCGGGGATCGCCATGCAAGGCGATCAGCACGTCGATCGCGGTCCGGTACAGAGCGGCCTCGTCGGCCTTGCCCGGCAGAATCCGGGTGAAGAGATCGTCCCCGAGATCCTCGAGCAGGACGAAGCCCGCGTCCGGGTCCACCGCCAGGATTTCCGGCGCGCTGAAGCCGCCGGCGAGCAGGTGCCGGCAGACCTTGACGAAGGGCCGCACGTCCTCGTGATCGGGTGGGGCATCCATCAGGACCGCCCGCCGCCCGTTCAGGGACAGGCGGTGATAGCGGCGGAACGATGCGTCGCCGGCCAGCGGTTGGCGGATCGCCGATCCCCAGCCGATGGGCGCGAGAAAGCGGGCGATGGGCGCGGTCCGGTCAGGCATGGGCGTATCAGACATGGGCGGCGAGCCACGACAGCGTCGCGGCCCAGGCGCCGCAGCCGACAAGGACCGCTTCGCGAGCGCTCGCCGTGGGGCCGGGGGCGAGGCGAACCTCCAGCCGATCCGTCGGCCAAGGGTCGGGGAAGCGATCGGCCCATTCGACGAGGACTACGGCCTGGGCCAGCGCCTCGTCGAGCCCCAACTCGACCACATCGGCTGCCCGCTCGACCCGGTAAAGATCCATGTGCCAGACCGCGAGCGCCGGGGTCTCGTAAATCTGCACCAGCGTGAAGGTGGGCGACGGTACCTCGCCCACGACGCCCAGGGCATGCAGGAACCCCCGGGCGAATTCGGTCTTGCCGGCGCCGAGCGGCCCGATCAGCAGGATCGCATCGCCGCGCACGCAGGTGCCGGCGACGCGGGCCGCGAGGGCGTGGGTCGCGGCCACGTCGGCGAGCGCGAGGCGCAGTTCCATGGGACCTTAGTAGAGCGGAACGCGACCGATTTGAACCGGGTAGATTGGCGGGACGCTCGTCGCCCCGCACGCATCATACGGCGATTCCGCCCCTGAGTCGGAATTTGGACCCCACGACGCGCGTGCGCCGTGCGCCGGGTGCCCGCATCAAGTCCCTCACAAGAAGACGGCCCATGACAACCTAAGGTCGATGTCGCCCCCGACCAGCTCGAAGCCCTCGTCGCGAAAATCTGAGGCGCGCACGGGTGGCGGTAAACTGGTGAATGATCGCCGGCGATGGTACGGTGACCATCCTGCAACGAGCGCTGGCGCAAGCCTCGATCCGTCGCACCGGGCAGGAGTTCATGGCGATCTTAGGTGCGAATCGCGGCTGAGATGCGGGCCATCAATGTTCCCAAACTGCGTGCCGATGTTCGATCGAAGCGCCATGATTAGTACCGTTCGGGGCGTCGGGGCATGGCCGGGGCCGGGTTCTGCTGTTGGGCCTCGACGGCTACGATCCGGTGGTTGGCGCGGCCCTGATGGCCGAGGGCGGCTGCCGGCGCTGCGCGATCTGAGCGCGCGCAGCGCCCGCTATGCGCTCGATCATGGCTCCGCCAAGCTGACGGGACTGGCGTGGGAGCACGTCGCCACGGGATTGGACCCAGACGATGCAGGGCGGTGGGCGGCCGTCTCGTTCGATCCGCAAACCTACGCCGTCTGGCAGCAGCCGACCGGGCTGGCCCCGTTCCCGGCGAGCCTTTCGGCCCGGACCGTTGTCGTCGATGCGCCGTACTTCGATCTCAATCGGGTTCCGAACGCGCAGGGGATCGTCGCCTGGGGAACCCACGACCCGGGGGTCGTGTTCGCGTCGCGGCCGGCGACGCTGGCGCGGGCGGCTCGATCGCGGCAGCGGGGGACATCAATGGCGACGGTTACGATGATATTCTCGTCGGCGCGCGCGGCGTCGCCACCGGCGGCGCTTTTACCGGCGCGGCCTACGTGGTCTTCGGCAAGGCGGCGGGGTTCGGCACGGTCGATCTGGATGCCGTCGCCGCCGGCACCGGCGGGTTCCTGATCCAGGCCGAGGACGGCGGGGACAGCGCCGGCGCGGTCGCGGTGGCCGGCGACATCGACGGCGACGGCTTCGACGACCTCGTGGTCGGATCCGCCGCCGACGAGGCGGGCGGCGTCAACGCCGGTTCGGGCCACGTGATCTTCGGCCGGGATTTCGCCGGCATCGTCAACCGCCAGGGCACCTCCGGCGGCGAAAGCCTGACCGGGACCGCGGGCAACGACATCATCGTCGGCGGACAAGGCGACGACGTGCTGAGCGGCGGGGCGGGCAACGACGTGCTGATCGGCGGCGGCGGCAACGACGTTCTTGTCCATGCCGCGAACGACGGGCTGCGGGTGGACGGCGGCGCCGGGGACGATACGCTCAGCCTGACCGGGTCCGGGGTCACGCTCGACCTCACGACGATCAACGATACCGAGCACTACGCGCTCTACACCGGCATCGAGGCGATCGATCTCGCCGGCGCCGGCGACAACGGCTTGAGCCTCGAAATGCTGGATCTTCTGCACCTGTCGGACGGCACCAACACCCTGCGCGTGGACGGCGGCGATGGCGATGCGGTGGCCACGACGGACACGGGCTGGGGCGTGGGCACGGCGGACGCCGATATCGTCGGCTACACCACGTACAGCAACGGCCAAGCCACGCTGATCGTGGACTCCGACATCACCCGGACCGGCATCCTCGCCTAGTGTCGTGGTTTCGAAGTTCGCCCTATCATGCGGCAACCCTCGGAGCGAATTTCAGAATCGGGACACTAGGCGAACCGGGCGAGCGAGAACGGGGCGATGAGGGCGGACGGGCCGGTGGTGGCGAGGCGCGCGACCTCCTCGCCCACGGCGGGGCCGAGCTTGAAGCCGTGGCCGCTGGAGCCGGCGGCGAAGGCGATACCCTCCACCCCGGGAACGCGGTCGATGATAGGCAGGTCATCCGGGCTCATGTCGTACATACAGGCGTAGCCGGGGCGGATGCCCAAGTCGGCGACGGCCGGCACCCGGGGCGCCATCTGCTCGACGATCCAGACGGACTCCGCGGTGGACACGCCGGCGTCGTAGTCGCCGACGACCGCCACGCGCTTCGGCTTCTCGGCCGCGTCCGGGTTGCGGATACCGGTACCACCGCCGGCCCAGGTGCCGATCAGGATCGTGTTGGCGCCTTCCGGGCGGGCGTAGTGGCTGCGGATGTCGTCGACCCAGGAGAACGGCAGGACCGTGGTCGCGACCCCGGGCGCATTCAACACCGCCATGGCGTGGCGCTCGACGTGCAGCGGCAGATCGATGCCCAAGGGTCGCAGCAGCGACTTGGTCCAGGGCCCCGCCGCCACCACGGCCCGATCGGCCGCGACCTTGGTCCCGTCCGACAGCTCGACCCCCGTGAACCGGCCGCCGGCGATGGCGAACCGCGTGACGGTTCGATTGCCGAGGTAGACGGCACCGCGATCGCGCGCGCCCTTGGTGAGCGCGTTGGCGGCGTCGTACGGATCGGCGTAGCCCTGCTCGTCCTCCCAGGCGGCGAGCACGATCCCTGCGAGGTCGAACCCGGGGGCCATGCGGGCGATGTCCACCGGCGCGAGGGCGGCGATGCCGCCGCCTTCCTCGTCACGGATGCGGGCGATCGCGCGTGCGAACTCGTCCGCGTTGTTCTCCCCCGCGGCCCACAGGACACCGTTGGAGTGAAACACCACCGGGCCGCCGCAGGAGCGCGGAATGTCCTTCAGGATCTGGATGCCGCGCCGGGCGAGGCGGGAGAGTTCCGGCACGGTGTAGAAGTAGTGGCAGACCGCCGACGATTTGCCGGTCGGCCCCGACGCCGGGTGTTCGCGTTCGACCAGGACGGTCTTGACGCCTTGGGACGCGAGGTGGAACGCGGCGCTCGATCCGGCGATCCCGGCGCCGATCACGACGACATCGCACCCCACCGTCTCGGCCATCGCCTCGCCTCCCTTCCCCTGCGCCATTGCGGACGGATCGGACCATCCGTTATTGTCCCCCGTAACAGTATACGAACCGCGCGATACGCGGAAGCCGCCAGGGGAGGGCGCCGATGGACATGAAACTCGATGGCAAGCGGGCGTTGGTGACCGGCGCCGCCAGCGGCATCGGCCAGGCGGTGGCGCAAGGCTTGGCGGCGGAAGGGGCCGTCGTGGCCGTGCACGCCCGCAGCGAAGCCCGCGCGGCCGAGACCGTTGACGCCATCAAGGCGGCCGGCGGCAAGGCCTTCGCGGTCGGCGCGGACCTGCAGAAACCGGGCGAGATCCCTGGCATGTGCGCGCGGGCGATCGACAAGCTGGGCGGCATCGACATCGTCGTGAACAACGCCGGTGTCGCCGATCTGGCCAGCGTCATCGACATGGACGAGGCGCTGTGGGACCGGGTGATGAACGTGAACCTGAAGGCGCCGTTCCTGGTCACCAAGCACACCGCGCCCACCATGATCAAGCAGGCCCGGGGCGGCTCGATCCTGTACACGTCATCGACCAACGGCAAGTCGGCCGACGCCGATTGGTCGGCCTACAACACGTCCAAGCACGGGGTCATCGGCTTCATGAAGTGCATGGCCGCCGAGCTCGGCCGGCACAGCATCCGGGTGAACGCGGTGTGCCCCGGTTGGGTCGCCACCAAGATGGCCGACGAGATACACGTGAAGCTGGCGAGCGATGCGAGCCTGCCGTTCGAGGCCGTGTACGACGAGAGCATGCGGGCCAACATGCTGCGGTCGATCATTCCGACCAAGGACGAGGCCGACATGTACGTCTTTCTGGCGAGCGAGCACGGCCGCAGCATCACCGGCCAGTCGATCAATGTGTGCGCGGGCCTATGCTACTGGTAGATCGGACAAGGGAGGGGACGATGGGACGGTTCAAGATCGTGCGGACACTGGCGATCGCGGCGTTGATCGCCCTGGCCGCGAGCGCGAACGCCGCGGCGTGGACCCTGAAGGAGGCCGCGGCACCCTATGCCGGGCAGTCCATCCGGGTCATCTGTGACGGGTACTCGCCCTGCCTTGCCTATCAGGAACTGGCCAAGGAGTTCGAGGCGGAGACCGGAATCAAGGTCTCGGTCGAGGTCGCCGACCTGTTGCAGGTACAGCAGCAGATTCTGACCGACGCCCTGACCGGGACCCAGATCTACGACGCGGTGCAGATCATCTCCTGGTCGGTCGGCGTATGGGCGGCGCAAGGGTTCGCCACGCCCATCGCCAAGTTCATGGACGATCCCGCGCTGCGCGATCCGGGCTTCTCGGCGGACGACTTCGTGCCGGAATCGCGCATGGTCACGGCGGAGTACGAGGGCACGATGATCGGCCTGCCGTACCACTACCTGCCGCCCTACGCCATCTATCGCAAGGACATCGCCGGCGACCCGGCCGAGCGCGACGCCTTCAAGGCGAAGTACGGCTACGACCTGCCGATGACCGGCGAGAAGTACGCGACCGTGGACACCTGGGAGCAGTGGCGCGACATCGCCGAATTCTTCACCCGCCCGGCCGGCGCCAGCGTAGCGGGCGTCGCCCGCGAGCAACCGCTGTACGGCACCACGGCGGCGTTCAAGCGGCATCTGACGGTGTTGTACGACTACGAGCGCATCCTGTACGCCATGGGCGGCGAGATCCTGGGCGCCGACGGCAGCGTGAAGCTCGGCTCGCCCGAGGCGCTTCAGGCCCTGCAATACATGCTGGACTGGCGCCAATTCTCGCCGCCGTCGTACCAGGAGTACACCTGGGACCAGCAGTATACGGATTTCTGCGCGGGTAACCTGTTCTCCACGTTCTCCTGGGGCGACACCACGCCGTTCCTGGAGATCGCCGCCGATTGCCCCGCCTCGGCCGGCAACATCGGCTACTTCGCCCACCCGGGCACGCACAAGACGATCGCGGAAGGTCAAGGCTGGGCGATCCCCAGCAAGGCGCCGAACCCGGAGGCCGGCTATCTGTTCATCCAGTGGCTCAGTTCCCGGGACGTCCAGGCCCGGTGCCAGCCCATGGGCTGCGTCACCCCGCGCATCGACGTGCTGCGCATGACCGAGTGGAACGACTACGGCAACCTGGTCATGCACCGGCAGATCATGGACAACGGCTGGCTGTACGTGCGGCCCCACCCGCCGTCGCTGCTCGCCATCCAGGAGATCATGATGGAGGAGCTGAGCGCGGCCGGGGCCGACCAGCAGGACGCGCAGACCACCATCGACAACATGGTGCGCCGCATCGCGGAGGCGATGCAGTAGGAACGACGCCGCGGTCGGGGATGATCGACCGCGACAACCTGATGGCGGTGGCGTGGGGCGTGCTCTATGGCACGTCCCTGGTCCTGTGCATCGGCGCCGGCGACGCGTTCGGCATCGCGCCGACGGTCACGGTGCCTCTGGTGGTGGTCGTGCTGCCCTTCGTGGTGGGTCTCGCGCTGCGCGGAATCGAACGGGCGGTGGACCGCCGTGGTTGAGCATCTGGCGGTGGTCGCCGCGATCGCCCCGATCCAGTTCCTTCTCGGGGCCGCCAACACCAGGGCAAGGCTGCTGACGCGGGGGGAAGTCCGCTTCTGGTGCGTCGTGCTGTTCGTCGCCGCCGAACTCGTCACCCTGGGCGTCTCGTCGTGAGCGGCGTGCGCGTGATCGACGTCAGCAAGTCGTTCGACGGGACCCCGGTGGTCGACCATGTCTCCCTCGACATTGCCGACGGCGAGTTCGTGGTGCTGGTGGGGCCGTCCGGCTGCGGCAAGACGACGACCTTGCGCATGATCGCCGGGCTTGAGGACGTGAGCGCGGGGCGCATCCACATCGGCGCCCGCGACGTCACCGATCTGCACCCGAAGGACCGCAACGTGGCGATGGTGTTCCAGTCCTACGCGCTGTACCCGCACAAGACCGTCGCCGAGAACATGGGCTTCGCCCTCCGCATCGCCAAGCGGCCCAAGGCGGAGATCGCGGCGCGGGTCGGCGAGGCCGCGCGCATCCTCGGTCTCTCCGACTATCTGGAGCGCAGGCCCGCGGCGCTTTCCGGCGGGCAGCGGCAGCGGGTCGCGGTCGGGCGCGCCATCGTCCGCGATCCCGAAGTCTTCCTGTTCGACGAGCCCCTGTCGAACCTGGACGCCAAGCTTCGCACCACCATGCGGAGCGAGCTCATCAAGCTGCACCACAGCCTGAAGGCCACCATGGTGTACGTCACCCACGACCAGATCGAGGCGATGACCATGGGCGACCGCATCGTGGTGATGGACGGCGGCCGGGTGCAACAGATCGGCACGCCGCTGGACGTCTACGACAACCCGATCAATCTGTTCGTCGCGTCGTTCATCGGCAGCCCGGCGATGAACGTCTTCACCGTCGCCATCGAAGCGATCGGCGATGGTGTTCGCGCGCTGATCGGCGATCAGGCGCTGGACCTTCCCGCCGACCACCCCGCGGCCCTGGCGCGGCGCGCCGTGCTGGGCATCCGGCCCGAGTTCCTGACCTTCGATCCGGCCCCCGGCGACGCACGGCTGACCGCGACGATCGACGCGATCGAGCACCTGGGCGCGGAGACCTTGGTGGATTTCAGCGTCGGCGACGCGCGCGGCGTGGCGAAGACGGGGCGCAACGAGCGGCTGGTGCGGGGCAGCCAGACCCGACTTGGGGTGGCGCCCGCCCGGATCCTCGCGTTCGACCCCGAAAGCGGCGCGCGCCTGCGGGGCCGCTCGTGAGCATGGCCGCCCACAGCGCGCGCGAGGCCCGCCGCTTCATGTGGCTGTGCATCGGGCCGCTGATCCTGTTCCTGGTCCTGGTTTCGATCACGCCGACGATTCTCGCCATCGTCGACTCGCTGCGCGAGCTGTCGCTCACGGTCTTCACCAAGCGCGGCGACTTCATCGGCCTGGAGAACTACCGTACCCTGCTGCGCGAGGACCCGGTGTTCTTCTCGTCGATCGGGCGCACGGCGCTGTTCGTCATCGTCGTCGTGCCGCTGGAGTTCGCCCTCGGCCTCGCGGTCGCGCTGACCATCAACCACGAGTTTCGCGGGCGCCGCCTGGTCGTCACCGCCTTGATGCTGCCGACCATGGTGGCGCCCGTGGTGGTCGGCATGATGTGGCGCTACCTGCTGATGCCGAGCTACGGCCTGCTGACGTACTACCTGGAGCGCTACGGCATCCTGCCGAGCTCGACGGTGTTCTCCGACGTGGCCTTGGCCTACGCGGTGCTCGCGCTGATCGACGTCTGGGAGTGGACGCCGTTCATGATGCTGATCATGGCCGCGGGGTTGGCCGCCATGCCACCGGAGCCGATCGAGGCCGCGCACCTCGATGGCGCGGGCCCATGGCAGGTCCTGCGCCACGTCCAGCTGCCGTTCCTGCGACCCCTGATCGTCTTCGCCTGCATGTTCCGGGCGATCGAGGCGAGCAAAGTGTTCGATTCGATCTTCGTCCTCACGGGCGGCGGCCCCGGCGATGCCACGGAAGTGGTCGCTCTGTTCGCCTTTCGCACCAATTTCGTCAAATGGGACCTGGGGTATGGCGCGGCCATCTGTTTGGTGCTCGCGTTCTTCTCGTTGATCGTGGCCGCGCTCTTCTACAAGGTCGTGAGCCACGGCGCGCCGGCGCGGGCGTGATGGCGCGCCGCCGGAATCCCGTGCTGTGGGCCGCGCCGCTGGGGGGCCTTCTGGCGATCGCGCTGCTGCCCTATGCCTGGCTGGTGATGGCGAGCTTCAAGGCGCGCGCGGATCTGCTGACCCAGCCGCCCCGTTGGGTGTTCCAGCCGAGCTGGGAGAATTATCGCCAGATCCTGGTGGAGAAGGGGTTCGACACCTACCTCGTGAATTCCCTGGTCGTCGGCCTGGGCAGCACCGTGATCGCCGTGACGGTCGGCACCCTTGCCGCCTACGCCTTTTCCCGGTTCAAGGTGCCGGCGGGCAACCACATCTTCTTCTACGTCCTGGCCATGCGGCTGGGTCCGCCGGTCGCTTACGCCCTGCCCATGTACCTGGTGTTCTTCAAGCTCGGGCTTCTGAACCTCCAGGCCGGCGTCATCCTGGCGCACGCGACCTTCAACCTGGTCCTGGTGATCTGGATGATGAAGTCGTTCTTCGACGAGGTGCCGCGCGAGGTCGAGGAGGCGGCCTATCTCGACGGGTGCGGCCACCTGCGCGTGTTCCTGAACGTCGCCTTGCCGCTGTCCTATCCCGGGCTGGTGACGGTCGCGATCTTCGTCCTGATCTTCTCGTGGAACGAGCTGCTGTTCGCCCTGATCCTCTCGGCCGGGCAGATGCGCACCATGACCGTGATGATCCCCTCCCTGGTCCTCCATACCGGGACCCTGTGGGGCGAGGTCGCCGCCGCCTCGGTGGTGCAGAGCATCCCGGTCTTAGTCTTCACGTTCGTGATCCAGAAGCACCTGGTGCGCGGCCTAACCTTCGGCGCCGTCAAGGGCTGAGACCCTAGGGGCCGCTTGCCAAGAGGGGCGTCGGCCAACATAGTGGCGGCCGCGATCCCCGAGGAACCAGGCCCTTGTCCGAACCCCAGCACGTCACCGACATCGTCGTCGTCGGCGCGGGTCCGGTGGGATTGTTCGCCCTGTTCGAAGCCGGCATGCTGAAGATGCGCTGCCACGTGGTCGATGCCCTGGAGATGGAGGGCGGGCAATGCGCCGCGCTCTACCCGGAGAAGCCGATCTACGACATTCCGGGATTCGCCCGCATCGCGGCGCAGGATCTGGTGGCGCGGCTCGGGGAGCAGGCGGCGCCGTTCCACCCCGTCTATCACCTGGGGGAGCAGGTGACGGGCTTCGCCCGGGCGGGAGACGGGCTGATTGTCACCACCTCCAAGGGCACGACCATCGCCGCCAAGGCCCTGCTGATCGCCGCGGGGTGCGGCGCCTTCGGGCCGAACCGGCCGCCGATCGCCGGGATCGAGCGCTACGAGGGCACGTCGGTCCACTACCTGGTGCGACGGCGCGAGGACTTCCGCGGACTGCGGGTGGTGATCGCCGGCGGCGGCGATTCCGCGGTTGACTGGGCGCTGTCGCTGGCCGAGGTGGCGGCGCGGGTTCATGTGGTCCATCGCCGGCCGAAGTTCCGGGCGGCGCCCGACAGCGCCGCCAAGCTCGACGCCCTGGCCAAGGCGGGCGCGATCGATCTGGTGATCCCCTATCAACTCGCCGATCTGGAGGGCGACGGCGGCCGGATCGGGGCGGTGATCGTCGCCGACCTGGATGGCGGCCGGCGCCGGATCGAGGCCGATGCCCTGCTCGCCTTCTTCGGGCTGGCCATGGAGCTGGGGCCGATCGCCGGCTGGGGCCTGAACCTGGAGCGCGACCTGATCCGGGTCGACCCGGCGACGCTCGCGACCAATGTCCCAGGCGTCTTCGCGATCGGCGACGTAGTGACCTACCCCGGCAAGCTCAAGCTGATCCTGTCGGGCTTCTCCGAGGCGGCGATGGCCGCCCACGCGATCTATCCCCTGGTGCACCCGGGCGCGGTGCTGCATTTCGAGTATTCCACGACCTCGGGCGTGCCGGGGCGGGCGGGCTGACGCTCTACGCCGCGTGGACGGTGTGCAGGGTCGCGGTCTTCGCGGGTTCGGCGGGCAGGCGGCAGACGATGCGGGTGCCGGCGCTGGGCTCCGATTGCAGGACCACGCGACCGCCGTGCAGCTCGACGAAGCTCTTGACTAGGGCGAGGCCGAGACCGGTGCCGGAATAGCGATCGGCGCTGCGTCCGCGCTGGAACCGGTCGAACACCCGCACCTGCTCGTCGTGGTGGATGCCGGTGTCGGAGACGGTGACCGTGATCTCGGCCCCGTCGCGCGCGATCGCCAGGGCCACGCGCCCGCCGGCCGGGGTGAACTTGAAGGAATTGCTGAGCAGGTTGAAGATCACCTGCTTGATGCGGCGCTGATCGCCGACCATCTCGCCGATGTCGGGCGGGCAATCCCAGGAGAACGCCAACCGTTCGAGCCGCGCCCGCCGCTGCAGGAAGGCGACCATGCCGGCGACGGTCCGATGCACGTCGAAGCGTTCGAGATGCAGCGACATGTGCCCGGCCTCGATCGAGGCGAGGTCGAGGATGTCGTTGATCGAACCGGTGAGCTGGTTCGACGCCTCGATCACGCCCCGGCAGTATTCGAGCTGTCGCTCGGTCAGGGTGCCGAAGTACTGGTTCGCCAGGATCTCGGAGAACCCGGCGATGGTGTTCAAGGGCGTCCTGAGCTCGTAGGAAATATTGGCGATGAACTCCGACTTCAGGCGATCGGCGGTCTCCAGCGCCTCGTTGCGCTCGGTCAGGGCGCGCTCCTTATGGATGCCGTCGGTCACGTCGATGTAGGTCATCAGTGTGGCGCCGTCGGGCAGGGGAACCGCCGAGACCTCGAGGACCACCCCGTCACGCCGCTCGAGCCGCGCCGATTCGGCCGACCGTTCGGCGATCTGGCCGATGACGGTGGCCTTGTAGGACCCCCAGTCGTCGCCGAAGTCGTAGAGGTCCTTGGTCCACTCCAGGATGTCGGCGATGTGCACGTCGCCGGAGAGCGACGTCTCTGGGACGCGCCACAGCCGGGCGAAGCCGGGATTGGACAGCTTGAGGCGGCCGTCGCTGCCGAACACGGCCACGGCCTCGAACAGGTTGTCGAGGGTGGCGAGCTGTACGTCGACCAGGGTGTTGAGCGAGCGTTCGAGGGCCAGGCGGTCGGTCACGTCCTCGTAGACGAACACCATGCCGCCAGGGGATAGGGGGTCATGGAGATCCGCGTCGTGGAGCCGTCCGGGCGGTGCAGGACGTCCTCGACGGGTTCGGTCGCGGTCTCGAACTCGGCCATGAGCTTGCGCTTGTAGGCGCGGAAGTCCGCCATCTCGGGCAGAAGCCGGCGGTCGCGCATGGCGTCGAGCAGCTCGCCATAGGTCGGCTCCTCCGCCAGCCATGGCGGCTCCAGCCGCCACATGGCGGCATAGGCGTCGTTGAAGAACTTCAGCCGCTTGTCGGCGCCGAGGATCGCGATCGGCGTCTTCAGGCTGGCCATCACCTCGCTTTGGGCCTGGAGGTGGCGCTCGACGTCGCGCCGGGCGCGATCGACCTCGGTCACGTCCTGCGCCGCCCCGATCGTCTCGCCGCCGGCACCGATCGGCGTTTCGACGATGCTGAGCAGCCGGCGCCGCCCGCCGATCACCGCCGGGATCTCGGCGCTTTGAGCCTCGCCCTGGCGAACGGCCGCGCCGGCGAGCGCGCGGGCCCGCTCGGCGCCGCCCGCCCCACCAGCTCGATGCCGGCGACCACCACGGCGCCGGGATCGCCGGCCTCGACCGCCACGGCATAGGCGCGGTTGCAATGGGTGATGGCGCCGGCGGCATCGCGGCGCCACACGGGGAAGGACAGGGTTTCCAGGACTTCGCGGAACGGGTCGCGCGCCGCATCGCCTGCTCCAGCCGCGGCGCGCAGCCACAGGACGTGCCGGCCGCGGCCGCGCAGGCGCCGGCCCAGCGCCAGCAGGGACCCGCCGTCGGCCAGCGCGATCGGCAGGGCTAATTCCGCGTTGGATCGGCGCAGCCCGGCGAGCGCATCCTCGAGCCCCGCCCGATCCCCTTCGGCGACCCGCTCGAGGAGGGCGCGCGGGGACGGGGGCGGACCGTCGCCGGCGCCCAGCAGGCGCCGCAGCGAACGTGACGCACGCCCAGGATCGGCGGCGGATGACCAGACGATGTGCCCGTCGGGGGCCCCGTCGGACAGCTCCCAAGCCTGGCGAAGCCGTTCGCCGAACCACCAGGAGATCGACGCGATCGTGACGAGGGCCGCGCCCAACCCGCCGATGACGACCCAAACAGTCACGGGTGTCTCCGCCCTTCCTACCGTTCGGCGCTGGCGTGCGGCGACCGAACCCGCTTGTCCGTGCCGTCGACTCAGTCGAGTCAGACAAGAGGTGTAGGGCCGCAAAAGTCAAGAATGTATTAACCAAGACGCCACATGGGCGTCGCGGCTGCGAATGCTTGTCAGTCCACCAGGCGCCGCACCTTGCGCAGATCGGGAAACAGCGCCGCCCACAGACCGGCGGCGGCCATGCTGCCGATGCCGCCGATGGTGACGGCGGCAACGGCGCCGAGCCAGGCCGCCGCGACCCCGGCGCGAAAACCGCCGAGCTCGTTGGACGCCCCGATGAAGGTCATATCGACGGCGTTGACCCGGCCGCGCAGCGCGTCGGGGGTGCGGAGCTGGATCAGGGTCCCGCGGATGTAGACGCTGATCATGTCGGCGGCCCCGGCGGTGGCCAGGGCCGCGATGGAGAGCCACGGGGTCACCGACAGCCCGAAGATCGCCGTCGCCAGGCCGAACGTGGCGACGCACAGGAGCATGATGACGCCGGCGCCGCGGTTGATGGGATAGCGGGCGAGGGCGAGGGCGGTGACGACGGCGCCGATTCCGGGTGAGGCGCGCAGGAGCCCCAAGCCCACGGGTCCGACGTCCAGGATGTCGCTGGCATAGACCGGCAGCAGCGCCACGGCGCCCCCCAGGAACACGGCGACAAGGTCGAGAGAGATCGAGCCGAACACCACCTTCTCGCCCCAGATGAAGCGAAACCCGGCGAGGAGGCTGGTCCAGTTGGTCGCCGCCATCGCCGGTCTTGCCGGCTGGCGCGGAATCGCGATCACCGCGAGGGCGCTGCCGATCAGCATCGCCGCCGCCACTCCGTACGCCGCCTCGGGGGCGATGCCGTAGAGCAGACCGCCCAGGGCGGGGCCGACGATCGACGACATCTGCCAGGTGGACGAGCTGAGGGCGATGGCCCGGCCCAGCGCCTCGGGCGGCACCAGGTTGGGCAGCAGCGCCCGCTCGGCCGGCGCCCAGAACGCCCGGCAGACGCCGAACCCCGCCAGTACGAGAAAAATCGGCCAGACCGAGGGTACGTCGGCGGCGGTCAGGGTTAGCAGGCCGAGGATCAACGCCGCCTCGCCGGCGACGCAGATGAACACCACGAACCGCCGGTCGAAGCGATCGGCGACCGATCCGGTGACCAGAACGAGGGCCAGCGCCGGCAGGAACTCGACCAGGTTGGCGAGGCCCAGGTCCAGGGGATCGCCGGTCATGGCGTAGATCTGCCAGCCCACCGCGACGGTCACGATCGAACTCGCGAAGGTGGCGCAGAGCTGGTTGACCAGATAGGCGACGAACCCCCGCGACCGCAGGGCGGACCCGGAGGATGTCATGGACGAACGGTTCGGCCGTGCGTGTTCGGTATCATCGCCCGGCTGACATAGCACGCCCGGTCAGCGAGCCCGAGCGCCGCGCGCGCGTCCGCGATCGGGCCCGTCCAATCGCCCAGGCGGGATTGCCGGAAGATCCGCATGGTCGGGTACCAGGGCGAATCCGTCCGGCCGATCAGCCAGCGCCATTCGCCGGCGGCCGACAGCAGCAGCCAAACCGGCCGGCCGAGCGCGCCGGCGAGGTGGGCGACGGAGGTGTCCACGGTGATCACCAGGTCGAGCGCCAGGATCGAGCGGGCCGTGGCCATGAAGTCGACCAGCTTGAACGGTGGCTCGACCAGGAACGAGCACAGCCCCGGCAGGGGCGGCCGTAGGCTGGGATCCTTGCGCAACGACACCAGGGTGACCCCGGGGACGGCGGCCAGCGGGGCCAGGCATTCCGGATCCATGGAGCGTTGCAGATCCTGCGGGTGGGACGGCTTCCCGGCCCAGCACACGCCGACCCGAAACTCCGGTTCCGTTGGGCGTAACGCAAGGTCGGACGGCGCGAGGTAGGCCAGGGGCAGGTCCGGCAGCCGTATTCCCAGGGCCGACGGCAAGCTGGCCAGCGAGACGTAGCAGTCGAACGCGGTGTCCGGCGCCTCGCGTCCGCGCAGGGGAACCACGTCGAGGCCCGTCAGCACCGGGGCCAGGACCTCGCCCAACTCGGCCGGGCATTCGAAGACCACGTCGCCGCCCATGCCGTGCAGGGAAGGCAGGAAGCGCACGAACTGGAACACGTCGCCGTAGCCCTGCTCGCAGATCACCAGCAGGTGCGCCATGCCGCGATGGTACAGCGCCCGGGCCGGCGTATCGGTCAGGGTGGCGGCGTGGGAGAAGGCGTCGACCGCTTCGGCGCAGCGCCGCTGGTCATAGAGCGCCTTGCCCAGCCCCTGCCATGCGTCCTCGAGGTTCGGGTGCCGCGCGGTCAGAGCCTGGAAATGCCGCAGGGCGCTCTCGCCGTCATCGCCCAGCAGCAGGACGGCGCCCAGCCGCACCTGGATCCAGGCAACGTCGGGTGCCGCGAACGCCATCCGCCGGTAGATCCCGAGCGCGTCCGCCACCCGGCCTTGCCCGAGGAGATCCCTCGCCGCCGCATGGGCCGCTTGCAGCGCCTCGATCGCAGCCGGTGCCACCTGACCTAGTGCTTTGACTCCGACGGATCGTTCACGATCCGTCGGGCCCAACCCCTAGGACGACTCTCATCTTGTGGCCCGTCCCAAACACGATGATGAATCATGCGTTTGTGTCGGACCACTAGTAGCGGTAGCCGTCGGTCTTGAACGGGCCGGCGGCGGCGATGCCCAGATAAGTCGCCTGCTTGGGCGTGAGCGGGGTCAGCTTGGCGCCGACCTTGGCGAGGTGGAGGAAGGCGACCCGCTCGTCCAGGTGCTTGGGCAGCACGTAGACCTTGTTCTGATAGGTCTTGTGGTTGGTCCACAGCTCGATCTGCGCCAGCACCTGGTTGCTGAACGAGGCGCTCATGACGAAACTGGGGTGGCCGGTGGCGCAGCCCAGGTTCACCAGCCGGCCCTCGGCCAGCAGGATGATGCGCTTGCCGTCGGGGAACTCGATCTCATCGACCTGGGGCTTCACGTTCAACCAGCGCAGGTTGCGCAAGGCATCGACCTGGATCTCGTTGTCGAAGTGGCCGATGTTGCAGACGATCGCGCGGTCCTTCATCGCCCGCATGTGATCGGTCGTGATCACGTCGGTGTTGCCGGTGGCGGTGACGAAGATGTCGGCGGCGGGGGCCGCGTCGTCCATGGTCACCACCTGGTAGCCGTCCATCGCCGCTTGCAGCGCGCAGATCGGGTCGATCTCGGTGATCTGGACGCGCGCGCCGGCGCCGCGCAAGGATTGCGCCGAGCCCTTGCCGACCTGGCCGTAGCCGCAGACGACGGCGACCTTGCCGGCCATCATCACGTCGGTTGCCCGGCGGATGCCGTCCACCAGGCTTTCGCGGCAGCCGTAGATGTTGTCGAACTTCGACTTGGTGACCGAGTCGTTGACGTTGATGGCGGGGCAGGCGAGGGTTCCGGCTTTCTCCATCTGGTAGAGCCGGGCGACGCCGGTGGTGGTCTCCTCCGACAGGCCGCGCACGCCCTGCATCACGTCCTTGTGCTGGTCGTGCATGACGACCGTCAGGTCGCCGCCGTCGTCCAGGATCATGTTGGGCCGCCAGCCGCCGGGGCCGGTGATGGTCTGCTCGACGCACCACCAGTACTCGTCCTCGGTCTCGCCCTTCCAGGCGAAGACCGGCACGCCGGCCGCGGCGATGGCGGCGGCGGCGTGGTCCTGGGTCGAGAAGATGTTGCACGAGCTCCAGCGGATCTCGGCACCGAGGGCGCGCAGGGTCTCGATCAGCACCGCGGTCTGAATGGTCATGTGCAGGCAGCCGACGATGCGGGCGCCCCGCAGCGGCTTGGCCTTGCCGAACTCGGCGCGCAGCGCCATCAGGCCCGGCATCTCGGTCTCGGCGATGGCGATCTCGCGGCGCCCCCATTCGGCGAGCGCGGGGTCCTTGACCTTGAAGGCGGCTTGGCTCATCGGGGCTGGTCCTGGCTCTGACAACGACGGGCCGTCCCCTTACCAGCCCCCGCGGAGTTCGTCTAGGGCGGTTGCAGCGGCAACGGAGTCGTTGAGTCCGCCCTAGGCTGTTGATTTGGCGCGTTTTCCGGGCGGCGAACCGGTGCCCACTTCGCCTGAAAGCGCGCTAGGCCAGCGCGTTGAAGTCGTCGAGCAGCACGGCGATGATTCCGGTATCGGACTGCTCCATGATGGTGAGCGCCCGGCGGGAAGCCTCGCCCAGGTGCAGGCTGCGAATTCGGCTCTTGACCTTCAGCAGGTGCGCCGGCGCCATCGACAGCTCGCGGATGCCGAGGCCGAGCAGGAGCGGCGTGAACCGCTCGTCGCCGGCGAGCTCGCCACAGACCGCGACCGGGATGCGGGCGCGCAGCGCCGCCGCCGTGGTGAACTGGATCAGGCGCAGCACGCCGGGGTGCAGCGGGTTGTAGAGATGCGCGACCTGCTCGTCGCCGCGGTCGATGGCGAGGGTGTACATGGTCAGGTCGTTGGTGCCGATCGAGAAGAAATCGCACACCCGCGCCAGGCTGTCGGCGGCCAGCGCGGCGCCCGGGATCTCGATCATCGCCCCAACTGGAGGCGGCGGATCGGCGATCTTCACCCGTCGCCGCTGCAGGCGCCTGATCGTGCGGTCGAGCGCCTCGCGCACCTGGCGCACCTCGGAGGCCTGGCAGATCATCGGCAGAAGGATGCGCACCGGCCCGTGGGCGCCGGCCCGCAGGATCGCGGCAAGCTGGGCATCCAGCAGGGGCTTGAAGCGCAAGGACAGGCGAATTGCCCGCATGCCGAGCGCCGGGTTCGGGCTGGGTGCCAGGTGCTCGCCCAGGGAGTAAGGGAGCTTGTCGTTGCCGACGTCGATCGTGCGGACGGTGACGGGGCGACCTTCCATGCCCTCGACGATGGTGCGGAGCTGGCGGTACTGCTCGTCCTCGTCCGGCAGGTCGGGCCGGTTCATGAACTGGAACTCGGTGCGCAGCAGGCCGATGCCCTCGGCGCCGGCCTGATGGGCGGCCTCCAGCTCGGCCGGCAGCTCCAGGTTGGCTTGCAGGCCGATCCGGACCGCGTCCTGGGTGATGGCCGGAACGTTGCGCAGCCGCGCCCGCTGACGGATGCGGCGAAGAATCTCGGCCCGGTTCGCACTATACTTGGTAAGGGTCGCGGCGGTCGGATCGACGATCAGCCGACCGGCGTCGCCATCGACGATGACGGTGGTTCCCGGCTCGATCTTCGAGCCCAGGCCCGGAATGCCGGTGACGACCGGCAGGGCAAGCGAGCGCGCCATGATCGCGGTATGATCCTCGGCACCGCCAAGCGCGGTCACGAACCCGGCGATCCGCTTCGGGTCCATCAGCGCCGTATCGCCCGGCGTCAATTCCTCGGCGATGATCACCGTGCCGACGGGAAGCTGTGAAAACGCCTGATAGGGCGCCTTGATGAGGCTCCGCAGCAGGCGCGCGCCGACGTCCCGCACGTCCTGGACCCGGGCGGACATGTAGGTGTCGTTCATTGCCGCGAAGGCCTGGGTGATGACCGCCAGTTCCTCGGCGACCGCGGCTTCGGCGTTGATCAGGTTCTCGCCGATGCGGCGATCGACTCCGCGCACCAGGCGGGAGCCGGTCAGCATCTGCTCGTGGGCGTCGAGCAGGTAGCCGAGCTCCTCGGCGGCGCTGGCGGGCAGGGCCTTGGCCTTCGCCCGCAGCTTCTTGACCTGGCCTTGAGCCTTGGCGACGGCGGCGGCGAACCGTTCGCGCTCGGCCGCGACGGCGTCTTCGGGCACCGCGTACTTGGGCACGTCGACCGCGCCGCTTTCCACCACGTGCGCCGGGCCGATGGCGATGCCATGGGATACGCCGTGCCCCTCGAACACGACCTCGGCGGAGTCGCGCGGGGGCCGGCCGCGCCGGCTGGCGATTCTAGGACTCATGGAAGCCCGCGTTGACCAGTGCGACCAGCGCCCTGACGGCGGCCGCGGCCTCGGCCCCGGTGGCTCGGATCTCGATCGTGGTGCCCTTGGCGGCGGCGAACATCATCAATCCCATGATCGACAGGCCCGCTACCTCGACCCCATCCTTGGCGACGACGACCTCGGCTTCGAAACGCCGGACGAGGTCGACGAACCGGGCGGCGGCGCGAGCGTGCAACCCGCGGGCATTGACGATCGTGACGGTCGCGCTGACCGCCGGCGGGGCTCCCGCGAGGTCCGGTCCGGGGGCGCCATCCGCCTCGTTCATCCCTTGCCGATGTTCAAGAGATTGCTGGCGACGTTGATGTACTTCCGCCCCGCGTCCTGGGCGCAAGCGACCGCTTCGGCGAGAGTTCCGTCCTGGCGCACCGACGCCAGCTTGATCAGCATCGGCAGGTTGGTGCCGGCGATCACCTCGACCCTGCCCTTTTCCATGACCGAAATGGCGAGGTTCGACGGCGTGCCACCGAACATGTCGGTGAGCAGAACCACGCCGCTGCCCGAATCCACCGCCTTCACCGCCTCGACGATCTCCCGCCGCCGCTGCTCCATGTCGTCGTCGGGGCCGATGCAGATCGCGCTTACGTCGCGCTGGACGCCGACCACATGCTCGGTCGCGGCGACGAATTCCACGGCCAAACGCCCGTGGGTGACGAGCACCAATCCAATCATGCAACCGTCCCGGGTCCTGCCTCGTTGCCGCGGTCCGGGGTCGCCACGTCCAGATCGCGGTGCGCAACCTCCACCATGTACCCCGATCGACGCAAGAGGGCAGCGAGCCTTTCGGCGACCATCACCGAACGGTGGCGCCCGCCGGTGCAGCCCACGGCGATGGTGAGATAGGCCTTCCCCTCCCGCTCGAACCGGGGCAGGAGCGGCACCACCAGACCCTCGAGACGGCCGAGGAACGGGGCGAAATCGGCATCCGCGGCGATGAAGGCCGCGACGTCCGGATCGAGTCCCGAGCGCGACCGCAGGGCGTCCTGGTAGTGGGGATTGGCGAGGAAGCGCACGTCGAACACGAGGTCCGCCTCGCGCGGCACCCCGGATCGGTAGGCGAACGAGGTGACGAACAGGGACAGGGCGCCGCGACCCTCCAGGGCGAAATGGCCGAGGACGAGCCGGCGCAGATCGGCCGGCGCCAACGCCGTGGTATCGATCACCACGTCGGCCTGGTTGCGCAGGCCCTCGATCAGGCGGCGTTCCAGCTTGATCCCGTCGATCACCGGCCGGTCCTTCGCCAAGGGGTGCCGGCGGCGGGTCTCCGTATGGCGGCGGCGGAGGACCTCGTCGTCGCAATCGATGAACAGCAGCCGGCCGACGACGTCGGATTGGGCGAACAAGGCATTCACCGTCTCGGTGAAGCGGGCGACGCTGAAGTCGCGGGTGCGGATGTCGATGTCCAGCGCAAGCCCGGAGCCCTTCAGGCCTTCGCCCCGGACCAGATTGCCGAGGAGCGATAGCGGCAGATTGTCGATCGCCTCGTAACCGGCATCCTCGAGGGCGGCGAGGGCCGAGCTGCGGCCGGCCCCGGACATACCGGTCACCAGGACGATCCGGGTCCGGCTTGGATCCGCGCGCGCATCGGTCATGGGGCGCGACTATACACCCTCCGACCGTGGGTTCAGGGCCAGGCGAACCTTGAGCGGCGCCGACGCCTCGAAGGCCGCCAACCACAGCCGCGGTATCCGGACGCCCAGCAGGCGGCACGTGGACGGCCGCGGCAATCGGGGCACCGCGGCCTGATCGACCAGGTCGACGACCAGGCGGACCCGCGCGCGCGGCCGGTGTGGCAGGGCCACGAGGCCCAGTCCCCGCACCTCCAGCCGGCCCGCGAGCGTGGCCGGCGGGGCACCCATCAGCTTGCCGTTTTCGACCACGAGGCGGACCTGATCATCGGCCACGAGGCGCGCTCCGCCGCCGATTAGACGCAGCGCCAGGTCCGACTTGCCCGACCCCGACGGCCCGCGCAGGAGGACACCGGCGCGACCAAGGACGACCAGCGTCCCGTGCACCCCCGCGAGGGGCCGCGCGGCCGCCACGGCCTACGCGGCCTTGGTGGTGCTGGCCTCCGTCAGCAGCGCGAACAGTTGGGGCGCATCGGCGGCCCGCCGCAGCTTCTCGCACGCCGCCGGATCGCGCAGCAGCCGGGACACCCGCGCCAGGGCCTTGAGGTGATCGGCGCCGGCCGCCTCCGGTGCCAGGAGGGCGAACACCAGGCTGACCGGTTGGCCATCGATCGATTCGAAATCGATCGGCTCCTCGAGCCGGGCGAACACCCCGTGGATGGCGGTCAGGCCCGGCAGCTTGCCGTGGGGAATGGCGACGCCGTGGCCGACGCCCGTGCTGCCGAGCCGTTCGCGCTCGAGCAGGACGTCGAACACCTGCCGTTCGTCGAGGCCCGCGACCTCGGCCGCCCGCTGGGCCACATCCCGCAACGCCTGCTTCTTGCTGGTGGCGGCGAGACCCGGGATGACCGCGTCACGGCTGAGAATGTCGGCGATGTCCATGACTGATCGTTCCTGTCCCGGATCGCCGCGCGCCCGACGTGGATGGGGGCCGGCCGATCCGCTACTGATGGTCCCGCAGCTTGCGCTTCTGGCGCCGCAGCCGCTTCTTCAAATGTTCGGCGGCCTGGTTGAAGCTTGCATAGATGTCCGCGTCCTCGCCCTGGCTATCCATGGCGATGTTCTTGCCGACGTGGACCGTGTTCCGCGTCCGATAGAGCGTCCCCTCGTGGCTGAACACCACGTGGCTTTCGACCGGATCGCCGAAGTACTTCGCGGCCACCTCGCTCATGTGGGTCTCGACGTGGGCGCGCAGAGCCTCGCCGATGTCGATGTGCTTTCCCGCGATCGTCAGATTCATGGCCCGTGCACCGGACTTCGCCGATTCCCGATCGCGGCGTGTCGATCACATGACGCACGCGCCCTCCGCTCGGCGAGCCCTCGGCGTTCGCGCCTCCTATAGCGCCTGGCCCGGAGGCGTACAAGGGTCTGGCACGATCCGATCAGGCGGAGGCGAACAGCTTCTTTTCGCGACGGCGTTGGACCGACGAGGCGATCCGCATCGCCTCGCGATACTTGGCGATGGTGCGGCGCGCGATGTCGATGCCCTCCTCGCGCAGGACCTCGACCAGGCGGTCGTCGGAGAGGACGTTCTCGCCGTCCTCGGCCTCGATCAGCTGCCTGATGCGGAAGCGCACCGATTCGGCGGAGAACGTTTCGTCCCCTTCGGTCGCGCTGATCGACGAGGTGAAGAAGTACTTGAGCTCGAAGGTACCGCGCGGGGTCGCCATGTATTTGTTGGTCGTCACCCGGCTGATGGTGCTTTCGTGCATTTGCACGGCATCGGCGATGTTGCGCAGCACCAGGGGCCGCAGGTGGTGCACCCCATGGACCAGGAAGCCATCCTGCTGACGCACGATCTCGCGCGAGACGCGAAGGATCGTGCGCGCCCGCTGGTCGAGGGATTTGACGAGCCAGTTCGCGGTGCTGAACTGCTCGGCCAGGTATTCCTTCTCCACCTTGTTCCGGGTGGCGCCGTTGACCCGCGCGAAGTAGCGCTCGTTGACCAGGACGCGGGGCAGGGTCTCGCTGTTCAGTTCGACCATCCAGCCGCCGTCGGTGTGGTGTCGAACGAAGACGTCGGGCACCACCGGCGGCGGCATCTCGGCGTCGAACAGCAGGCCGGGCTTGGGATTGAGGGAGCGAATTTCGTTCAGCATGTCATTCAGATCATCCGCGTCGATGCCACAGCGACGCAAAAGGGTTCCATTGTCGTGGCGGGCGATGAGGTCGAGGTTGTCGAGGAGCAACCGCATCGCCGGGTCCAACCGATCGCGTTCGGCGAGCTGCAGGGCCAGGCATTCCTTGAGGTCGCGGGCGAACACGCCGACCGGATCGAAGCGCTGAAGCTTGGCGATCACCGCCTCGTACTCGGGGATGGTGCACCCCAGGTTTTCGGCGGTCGCGGCGGTATCGAGGCGGAGGTAGCCCGCCTCGTCGACGTTGTCGATCAGATAGGCGCCGATCAGGCGCTCGGTGGGATCGGCGAGGTCGACCTGAAGCTGCTGCGTCAGGTGATCGCGCAGCGTGAGCTGCCCGGCGACGGTGCGCTCCAGGCTGCCTTCGTCGCCGAAATCAGCCGACCCGCCGCTGCCCCAGGGGCCCATGGAATCGCTGCTCTCGGCGACCGGACCGGCGGAGTGCGAGACGTCGCCGTCCGCGCCGTACTGGTCGTAGGGCTGGACGTCGAGCGGGGCCTCGCCATCGCGCCCGGTGGGTTCGAGCAACGACGCCGAGCCGTTCATCTCGGCCGCGGTCGCGTCGACCGGCGGTTCTTCGGCGCCACTGGTCTCCCCGCCCGACTCGTCGCGCTCGAGGAGCGGGTTGCGCTCGAGTTCGCGCTCGACGTAGTCGCCCAGCTCGACATTCGACAGTTGCAGCAGCTTGATGGCCTGCTGCAACTGCGGCGTCATCACCAGGGACTGGGTCTGGCGCAGATCAAGGCGGGGTGTCACAGCCATGGTGGGAGCCTAGAGGCGGAACCTTTCGCCCAGGTAAACCCGGCGCACCGCGTCATGGGCGACGATCTCGTCGGGTCTCCCTTCCATGAGGACTGAACCGTCGTGAATAATGTACGCGCGGTCGATCAGATCGAGGGTTTCGCGAACGTTGTGATCGGTGATGAGGACGCCGATGCCGCGGTCCTTCAGGTGCGACACCAGCCCGCGGATTTCGGCCACCGCGATCGGGTCGATGCCCGCCAGCGGTTCGTCCAGGAGCATGAAGGCCGGCTGCGAGGCAAGCGCCCGGGCGATCTCCACGCGGCGTCGCTCGCCGCCCGACAAGGCAAGCGCGGGCGCGCGCCGCAGGTGGGTGAGCGAAAACTCGGCAATCAGTTCGTCGAGCACATGTTCGCGCCTTTCCCGGTCGCGCTCGACGATCTCGAGCACGGCGCGGATGTTGTTCTCGACGGTCATGCCGCGAAAGATCGAGGCTTCCTGGGGCAGGTAGCCGATGCCGAGACGGGCCCGGCGGTACATCGGCAGGTCGGTGATATCCTGGCCGTCCAGGTGAATGCTGCCGGCGTCGGGCGCGATCAGGCCGGTGATGAGGTAGAAGCAGGTCGTCTTGCCGGCGCCATTCGGCCCCAGAAGTCCGACCGCCTCGCCCCGCTGCACGGTGAGGCTCACGTCGCGCAGCACGGGCCGGCGCCGAAACGACTTGCCGAGACGATTGGCTGATAGCCCGCTGCCGAGGGCCACCAGGCGTGGCCCGGGTTCGCTCGCGGCGGTGAGCGGCTCGGCGGCGCCGGTCATGGCGCGGCGGTCTCGGGCAGGAACAGGCCCTTCACGCGGCCGCCCTGGCCACCGCCCACGATCCGGCTCACGCCCTGGGCAAGGTCGAGCTCCAGACGCTCGCCGCGGATCACGGTGTTGCCCCGGGTCAGGACGACGCCGCCTTCGAGGGCAATGGTCTTCGCGGTCACGTCGTAGACGCCATGCGCGCCTTCGGCCGTTTCGTTCGGGGATGAGACGAAGACATGGCCGTCGGCCTCGATCCGCGAGATGCGCTTGCCGCTGCCGGCCGCCTCGTCTTCGTAGCGGACGGTGACGAGGTCGGCGCGCAAATGCAGGTCGCCCTGGACCGCATCCACGGCCCCCCGGAACGTCGCCGTCTGCTCTGTCTGGTTGACTTCCATGTTATCGGCACTGATCTCGATCGGTTGCGACGTGTCGTGAGCGGACGTCGAGGCCAATTGGGCAAGAACCAGGCCACTATGGCCAGCACCAAGAATCGTCAAGAAAATCAAAACGATGAAGCGCTTCACGCGATCAACCCCCGGCGCTGGGATAGAGTGTCATCCTGATCGGGCCGATGAAGCGGACCCGGTCGCCGCCATCCTCGGCGCGAAACCCGGCGGCCGCGATGATACCGAGCGGACCCTGGGCCGTGACCGGCCGATCGCTGGCGGCGTCGCGCTCGTCCAATCGGATGGTCACGTCCTCGGTGCGCAGCTCGTAGCCAGCGTCGGAGAACAGCGCGACCTGCCCCAGGAGGACGAGGGATTGGGTTGCGCGATCGTAGCGACCCCGCTCCGCGCTGAGTGCCAGCCACGTCCCGTCCGCCAGGGTAATGTCGGCATCGATGGTGACGAGATCAACGCGATCGGCCGTGACCGGATCCTGGGTCGCGCGTTCGGCGGTGATGGTGAAGGGCCGCGATTCTCGGTCGGTGCCGACGTAACGGGCGTTGAGCATGGTGATCTGGCCGTCGGCCTCCGTGCTTTCCTTGGCGAAGGTCAAGCGCAAACCGGCGTCGTCCCGCGACGCGACATAGGGCCAGGTGACGACCACGGCGATCAGAGCCGCCGCGGACAGCGGCAGGACGAGCTTCATCACCGCCACGAAGCGGGCATGACGGGTCGCCGCCCGCGCCAGCGAACCCGAGGACCAGCGGCGCGGGCGCAGGCTGGAGCGCACCGGGGTGGGACCGGGGCGTCCGGCGTCCTGCTGCGCGGGCATGGTCACGGCGTGATGCCTTTCGGGCGCCCCTGATTATGTCGGGGGCCGCCGCTGGAAATCAACGCGCGGGCGGCGTCAGTGCGCGAGCGCGTCGGGCTCGTCCCAGCCGAGAAGGTCGAGCTCGGACCGCCACGGCAGGAACTTGAAACAGGCCTCGGCGATATCGCGGCGACCCTCGCGCAGCAGCATATCGTCGAGCCGATCCTTGAGGTCGTGCAGGTGCAGGACATCGGTCGCGGCGTAGGCGAGCTGCTCGGGCTTGAGCTCGCCCGCGCCCCAATCCGAGGTCTGCTGCTGTTTGGACAGGTCGATCCCGAGCAGATCCTTGCACAGGTCCTTGAGTCCGTGCCGATCGGTGTAGGTGCGGCACAGCTTGGAGGCGACCTTGGTGCAGTAGACCGGTTCGCAGACCACGCCTAGCTGTTGGCGTATGACGGCCAGATCGAAGCGGGCGAAATGGAAGATCTTGAGGACCCGGCTGTCGGTGAACAGCCGCTTCAGGTTCGGCGCGTCGAAGGCGTCCGGCTCGAACTGCACCAGGTGGCATACGCCGTTGCCGCCGGAAAGCTGCACCAGGCACAGACGGTCGCGCAGGGGCCGCAGGCCCATGGTCTCGCAGTCGACGGCCACGATCGGACCGAGATCGAGACGATCCGGCAGGTCACCGCGATGCAACTTGATGTCCATGAAGGCGATCGTACTCCACCCCGCCACCCGAACCCTCGGGGCCCCTTGGTGCCCAGGAGAAGACTCGAACTTCCACGACCTTGCGGTCACAAGGACCTGAACCTTGCGCGTCTGCCAGTTCCGCCACCTGGGCCCGGGAGGCAGGAAGTCAGTAGTCAGCGTGGCCGGCCCTGTCAACGGGCACGTGCGGACCGAGCACGGGTCGGCTTGCCAGGGGAGTCGTGGCCGCTATGATGCGCCGCCCGAAGTGGCCCAGGTTTTCAGGACGGCGGCGATGACCGAAGGACTCGTGACGATCTTCGGCGGCTCGGGGTTCCTCGGCCGCCACCTAGTGCGCCGACTGGCGACCGACGGGCTCCGCGTCCGCGTCGCGGTGCGCGATCTCGAAGGTGCCGGGTTCCTCAAGCCGCTGGGCGACGTGGGCCAGATCGTCGCGGTGCGATCCGATCTGCGCGACGAGGCGGCGGTCGCGCGCGCGGTCGATGGGGCCGCCGCGGTCGTCAACCTGGTGGGCATCCTGTTCGAGCGGGGCGGGCGGACGTTCCAGGCGGTGCACGTCGAGGGCGCGGGACGGATCGCCGCCCGGGCCACCGCCGCGGGGGCCGGCCGCCTGGTCCACGTGTCGGCGATCGGTGCCGCGGCGGATGGGAAATCGCGCTACGCGCGCAGCAAGGGCGCGGGCGAAGCGGCGGTCCGCGCGGCCTACCCCGGCGCGACCATCCTGCGGCCGAGCATTGTGTTCGGCCCCGAGGACGACTTTTTCAACCGCTTCGGCGCCCTTGCCCGGATCGCGCCGGCCTTGCCGTTGATCGGCGGCGGAACGACGCGCTTCCAGCCGGTCTACGTCGGCGACGTGGCGGATGCGATCCGCGCCGGCCTCGGCGATCCGGCAACCGCGGGCAAGACCTATGAGCTCGGCGGTCCGCGGATCTACAGCTTCCGCGAGCTCATGGCGTACGTGCTGGCGGAGACCCGCCGCCGCCGCCCGCTGATTCCCCTGCCCTTCGGGCTGGCGTCGTTGCCGGCCATGGTCCTCGAGTGCCTGCCGGTGCCGCCCCTGACCCGGGATCAGGTGAAGCTCCTGCGGCGCGACAACGTGGTGTCGCCCGGCGCGGCGTCCCTGGTCGATCTGGGCATCAGGCCGACCCCCCTTGAGGCGGTCGTGCCCGGGTACTTGGCGCGCTATCGCCGCGGCGGGCTGGGTGGGGCTAGCCGCCTTGCCTGAGCATCACCCCAGGTAGAGCCAACCCAACAGGCCAAGGCCGAGGGCGAGCCGATAGACGACGAACGGCAGAAAGGTCGCCCGCCGCAGCCAGCGCATCAGCCAGACGATCGCCACCAGCGCCGCGACGAACGTGAAGCCGGCGCTGAGCACGGCATCCAGCAGCAAGGCCCCGTCGCCGGACTGGGCCAGCTCCCGCCCTTCGACCAGGCTCGCGCCGGCGACGGCGGGGATCGACAGGAGAAACGAGAAACGGGCGGCCTCGACCCGGCTGAGACCGAGGAATCGCGCGGCGGTCATGGTGATGCCGGAGCGGCTGGTGCCGGGAATGAGCGCCAGCGCCTGAGCGCAGCCGATGGCTAGCGCGCCGCGCCAACCAAGGTCGAGCATGCCGTGCCGTGCCGAACCGAACCGATCGGCGACGTAGAGCAGCACGCCGAAGCCGATGGCGGTGAAGCCGATGACCTGGGGATCGCGGATGCCCCCCGGCCAGATTTCCTTGAGCGCGAGCCCCCCGGCCACCGCCGGAACCGTCGCGAGGCCGATGAAAACCGCGAGTAGCCCTTCCCGGGACCGTTCCCGCTTGAACATGAGGCGCAGGAATCCCCGGGCCAAGCCCAGGACGTCGCGCCAGAAGTACGCGAGGATCGCCGCCAAGGAGCCGAAATGCGCGGCGACGTCGATCATCAGCCCCTGGTCGGGCCAGCCGGTGACGATCGGCAACAGCACCAGGTGGGCGGACGAGCTGATCGGCAGGAATTCGGTCACGCCCTGGACGAGGGCCAGGACCAGGATGTGGAGGGTGCTCAAGGCAGCGCCGGGAGGGGTCGGTTGCGCGGGGCGGGATCCTACCAGCAAGCACGAACTTATGCGGATTTCAAATTAGAGCCGATATGATACTAAGTTTGACCGCAAGGTCCCCGACCAACCCTTCACCGCACCACAATCAATGGACACCTTGGCAAATAGGTCTCTGTTAATGACCTAAATGAAAAATTGCCCTCGCCAGTGTGTGCGCCTAGCCGTAAAATCGCCCCTAGTGGTTCGGCCCAAACCCAATGATCGGGAATCAAGCGTTTGGGGCGGACCAATGGAACACCCGGGGGGAAGGTTCGAGCGGTGCCGACGCGATTGCTCAGGTTTGTCGATACGGCGAAGTCCACCCCCGACAAGCGGGTGGCGGGCGAGCGCCGCGACGATTTCGCCGAAATCTACCGGGAGTTCGCCCAGGACCGGGCGGCCGAGCAGGCGGCCCGCTGTTCCCAGTGCGGCATCCCGTTCTGCCAGGTTCATTGCCCGCTGCACAACAACATCCCCGATTGGCTGAAGCTGACCGCCGAGGGGCGGATCGAGGAGGCCCACGAAGTCGCCTCGGCGACCAACAACTTCCCCGAGATCTGTGGCCGCATCTGCCCCCAGGATCGGCTGTGCGAGGGCAACTGCGTGATCGAGCGCGGCTTCGCCTCGGTCACCATCGGCGCGGTCGAGAAATTCGTGACCGAAACCGCCTTCGCCAACGGCTGGGTCAAGCCGCCGCAGCCGCGGTTCGAACTCGACCGCTCGGTCGGCATCGTCGGCGGCGGGCCGGCGGGACTGGCGGCGGCGGACCAGCTGCGGCGCAAGGGCTATCGGGTCACGGTGTACGACCGCCACGACCGCATGGGCGGGTTGATGATCTACGGCATCCCGAACTTCAAGCTGGAGAAGCACG